>CAZANS010000201.1:0-4832 GCA_964486565.1 uncultured Victivallales bacterium | reverse complement strand
CCGACCGGACAGATGTGCAAGGACGGGACTTGAGTATCCCGCAGACACCGTCCCGCGCGGGTGTAGCATAGTGGTAATGCTCCAGCTTCCCAAGCTGGCTAGGAGGGTTCGATTCCCTTCACCCGCTCCAGATACTCGGGAGAGATGGCCGAGCGGTTGAAGGCGCAGCATTGGAAATGCTGTGTAGGGGAAACTCTACCGTGGGTTCAAATCCCACTCTCTCCGCCATTAGTTCTAAGTGGCTTATTTCAAGCTATTTACAGAAGCAAGGGTTTCCAAATGTCAAAAATTGTGCCAAAGGAAAAGCATAAGAGGGACGGAGTATTGTTTCCCCCCCGCACTCGTACACCTACTCGTACACCCAAATCGCAGCCATTTGTTGTACATCAGCGAATTCCCCCTGAAACCCGCGCTGTTGTTATTTGTGATTTGAGACCCTAGAAACAAATGTTCTTTGCCGGGAAGACCGGGCCCTCGCTACAGCTCCTGGCGTAGCGCCATCCGTCTGGGTTGTCGTCCTTTACCTTGACCACACATGCGAAGCATGCGCCGATGCCGCAGCACATGAGGTGGTCCAGGCTCATCTCCGCGTCGCCGAAACCTGCCTTGAGAAGCCTTGCGCCTGCCGCCATCAGCATCCCGTGGGGGCCGCATGCGTAGAATCGCGCGCCTTCGATCGCCTCGGCGAAGACTTCCTCGAGCAGGTCAGTGACCATGCCCTTTTTTCCTGAGGAGCCGTCCTCCGTGGCCAGCCTGACGTCAAAGCCAGACTTTGCATATTCCTCGGCGAGGATGATATCCTGCGAAGTTCGCGCGCCAAGCAGCAGAATCCCTGGAAGTGGAGACCGGCAGGCAAGGAGATAGGTCGCGGCCGAGCCGTATCCGCCGGCAATGATCACCGGGACCTCCCCATCGCCAGGCAGGGAGAAAGGCCTTCCCTGAGGTCCCATGATGTTGCAGATTTCCCCGGGCTTCATACCCGACAGCACGCCAGTGCCCTCCCCCACGACCTTGTAGACGATGGAGAGCTTGCCGTCGAGGGAGGTGTCGCAGATACTGAAAGGCCTTCTAAGCAGTCTGTCTCGCATCTGCGAAATCCGCACGTGCGCGAACTGGCCCGGCTGGGCTGAGGCGCACACTCCCGGAGCTTTGAAGACAATTCTCCAGTACTCCCCCCTGCAACGCTCGTTTGTTATTATCTTGGCATCTTCCAGCACAGGCGGCTCCTTTCTTGCTTCATGATCACTGACAGGCGGCAGACCCTGCTGATCGAATCTATTACTTGTATTGGACTTAGTCAACCAGAGTTCTTAGTCAAGGGCTCAATTTCACTTATCATCACGGGCCAGGCATCCTCGGCGTAGAAGCGGTGGCCTCCATTGCCGACGACCAGATGGCAGCGGCCGGACGCGCCCATGGCATCGTAAATGACCCGAAGCTTGCGGAATGCCCTTCGCGTGGCGGCAATAGGGAATATCGGATCCTCATTCCCCGCCACGATCACTACCGGCTTGGGCGCGAACAGACCCATGACATCATACATCTCCGCATACTTCAGCAATCCAGGCAGGTAGTTGTCCATGCAATGATAGATTGACATTATCGATTCCTTGAAGGTGCAGAAATAGCATGATGGCATCGCGAGAGCTATCCTGGGCAGCAATGCTGCCGAGAACAAACTGACCGTGCCGCCTCCGGAATTGCCCATCACCCCGATGGATCCCATGCGCGCATCCCCGCCATCAAAACCCAGCTCCTGCCCAAGCCGCGACATGACCCGCCTGTGGTTCTCACTTGGTGAAAGCTTCATCTGTCCTGGTCCTCATAATTGAATCAGATTGCCATATCCATACGGTAAACACGCTCACTCAGAGTCATTTCTGTATCATGATGCGGCTGTCCCGCGATGCGAGTTTCTCCAGGTCCTTCTCTGATATCTCCTGGTATCCGCAGGGCTCCATGCTGAACGCGGCTCTGCCGCCGGAAAGCTTGGGCAGTGCCTTGCTGAAACCGAACATCTCCGCAAGAGGCACCTCGCACTTTAGGTGCTTGCTGCCTGCCAAAGTCTCGATCTTGTTTATCACGGCGCGCTTGGCCTGGACGTACCCTGTTATCTCGCCTATTGCACTCTCGGGTGCGATGACGTCCAGCCTTACGATCGGCTCGAGTATCACAGTGCCGGCGAGGATGATCTTATGGAGGGCGTCAAGCGTGGCGCCTGCGACTATGCTCTCGCTGGTCTTGTCGGGGTCGGCCTCGATATTGACCACGGTGCCCTTGATATATATGAGCGGATACCCCCAGTTCCCCCCGGTCTTGAGACCGTTCGAAAGACTCTCCTCGGCAGCAGATATCCAGGACGAAGGAATCTGCTTGGCCTTCTTGATGTCAGATGACACAAGGATTGCCGAAGGCAGCTTCGGCGCAGGCTCGAGCACAATCTCCACCTTGGCATAAAGCTCTGCATCGCCGATCGTCCTGCAAAGCTCCCCGATCACCGTGCCCCGCTCTTTGATAGTCTCGCGGAAGGCAACCTGAGGAACACCGAAACGTGCGTCGATATTGAATTCCTCGCGGATCCTGTGGCTGCTTATCTCAAGATGCAGTTCCCCCATCCCTGAAAGCAGCCTCTGACCGGTAGCTTCATGAACCATCAGATGCAGGGTGGGATCCTCCCTGCACAGAAGCGAGAGCACCGAGTCAAGCCTGTCCTTGTCATTGCTCGACCTAGGCTCCACTGCCATAGATATCACGGGCTCGGGGAATGTTATCTTCTCAAGCAGCACCGGATGGTTTACAGAGCACAGTGTGTCGCCGGTGAAAACCTCCTGAGGCCCGATCAGGCCGACTATGTCCCCTGCCCTCGCCTCCTCGATCGGCTCGATACTCTTGGCATAAAGGCTCAGCAGCCTCTTAATCCTCACCTTCGCGCCGGTCCTAGGGTTGATGAGTGTATCGCCGGAAGTCAATCTTCCGCTGTATATCCTTATATATAGGAGGTCTGCGCTCTCGCCGGCGACAAGCTTGAAGACCAGAGCCGAGAAGAACTCGTCCTGCACCTCTATGGTCGTGGGCTCACCGGACTTGGGCGATATCGCCGGAAACTTCCCTATGTCCATGGGGCTCGGAAGATAATTGTTAACGGCATCCAGCAATGGCTGTATGCCGATGTTCTTCTTTGCCGTGCCGGCGAGCACCGGGACAAGCTTGTTGGCGATCGTCAATCTGCGGATCTCGCGCTCGATAGTCTCCTTCGGGACATCCACGTCCTCGATGAAAAGTTCGGCGATCTCGTCAGAGAGCTCGGAAAGAGACGCGATCATATCCTCCCTCGCAGCCTCGGCCTCCTCGCGGACATCCTCCGGAATTCCCCTCACATCCACCTCGCTCCCGTCATCTCCCTTGAAGTAAAGAGCCTTCATATCAAGCAGATCAACGATGCCGGAAAGTTCGGACTCGATCCCGATGGGCATCTGCAAAGGACAGACTCCCACATCCGGGAATTTCTCCCGGATATCATCCTTTACCCGTGCGAAGCACGCTCCCAGACGGTCAAGCTTGTTTATAAATGCGATCTTCGGCACCTCGTACCTCACCGACTGGTGCCAAACCTTCTCGCTCTGCGCCTCGACCCCCTCCACCCCGCTGAAAATCACCACCGCACCGTCTATTACCCGCAACGAACGCTCGACTTCAGCAGTGAAGTCTATGTGCCCCGGTGTGTCAATCAAATTGATCCTGCATGCCCGACCACCACCAGTCCAGTCGAAACAGGCCGCGGCAGATATTATGGTTATCCCGCGCTTCTTCTCCTCGGAGAGATAGTCCATCACAGTGCTGCCGCTGTCTATGTCACCTATGCGGTGTGTCTTGCCCGACAAGTACAGGAACCTCTCAGAGGTGGTCGTCTTGCCAGCATCTATGTGAGCGATGATGCCTATGTTCCTTACGGCAGAAAGATCATGGGCGGTATTGTCACTTGACTTTGACATCGGTTCTCACAGATTGACGGATATGTAGCCTGAGCCATATCCTGAGTTTCCCTTGCAACCTGGCCGGGGAGCCTATTGCTTCACTTCAAGCCTGTCATTGCCGACAACTGAAATAGCCCTCTGGTTGGTCACGACAAGCGCCTTGCGGCTGCTCTTCTTGCCCATGAGCATGGCGGCGACAAACACCGCCACGCATATTACCCCGACTATTCCGGCGGCGACGGGCATTCCGATCATGTCACTTGCTATCCCGGCCGCGCCGGCGATAATTATCGGGACAGATGCCAGCACTGCTGTGCCGGTGGGGGATCCTGCCGACTCTCTTACCCCTACCAGCCCCTCGCCTTTCTTCAACCTGACATTTGCCCATGCCGGCAGAGCCGAGAGATCCGGCGCGGGGGCGGAGGGAGATTCGGCAGCCGCGGTCGCGGCTGGAGCGGCTGGATCGGCTGGAGCAGACGGCGCTGATGCCGGCGCTGGCGCCCTGGGCGCCGACGGCGGGGCCGAGGGCGAGGCGGGCTTCGTGAAGGTTCTGGAGGGCGAGGGTCCCGGGGAAGGCCTTGCAGGCGCAGGAGGTTCGCCGAACTGGAAGCGATCCTTCACCTGAGGGATCATTCCGATCCCGGTACGCGACAGCCTAACGGTACTGGTGGTGTCGCCAATATCTCCTGACTCGACACCCTTTATCGCCCCTGTCTCGGTAGCAGTGAACTTCCCCATTCCAGGAGAATCGATTCTGGGTATCTCGAACATCGTCCCGCATTCCGCGCATTCGCCGGTTTCACCGCAGTACTCCAAGGGCACGCCAAAGATGGCGTTACAACCCGGACAAGCCACATC
>CAZANS010000200.1:0-4867 GCA_964486565.1 uncultured Victivallales bacterium | reverse complement strand
CGGTCCACAGCTCTGACTTCTCGGGCAGCCTGATCGTCAGGAACTGGCTTGATGCGTTTTTTATGCGGTAGTTCACGGTCGTGACAATCTCGCCGTTGCCGTCTATCCGGGTGAAGAGGTTTGTGTAGTCCACAGCAGTCTCGATGAGCTGTTTGGACTTGTATCCCGAGATGCCCACGGAAATCCAGTTAGGTGCACGGTAGAACTTGTATGCATTGAGGATCGGGTTCTGCACGGTGGATATGTATTCCGATGGCAGTTCCGCGGTCTCGATGCCTATGACTGAGTCGGCCATGCCATTCTCGGTGATTTTGAGGTTGCGTTTGCTTGCCAGGACGATGAATCCGCTTTCGCCCTCGGCATCCTGGGTTGTGACGTTGCCGAAGATATATTCGGTGCCGTCCTCGCGGGAGAGCGGGAGTTCGTAGGTGGCAAGGAGTTTGTAGTCGCCGAAGAGTTTTTCCCTGAAGTTCACCTGCCAACGCTGGTTCTGGGCATCCTCGTCGAGTTTTTTCCAGTCCACGATTCCGCCGCCGGTGAATTCTGGGTTTTTGAGATCTTTCCCGAGGGATATGATTATTTTGTCTGCCGGTGCGCCTGAGACACGGTAGTTGAATATTGACATACCGTATACCGCGCCCTCCCCGATGGTTGCAAGGTGGAAAATCTCGGAGACGAAAGAGGTTTTTTCACGAGAGAGAGAGACCTTCCCGCTCCAGTCCTGCTCCTTAAACTTGTATGATAGCTGCACGCCTGGGAAGCGGAAGGGGACTGAGCCGGGATGAATTTTCCTAAGCTCCTTCAGATCCGAGGCCTCAAGCGAGAGACCGCGCGCGGCGGCCATGACAAGATAACCCCTGACATTCTTGGCGTCCTCTATGTGGACCGAGGGTATCTCGATGTTTTTCCCCTCGCCCACGTTTCTCTCGAAGTTAAGCTCGATGTCCACCTTTCCGATGGTGTTCTCCTGGAATGGGATTTTAATCCATTTTTCACCGTTTTTGTCGATCATCTCGTATTCGTCGCGGAGAATATGCTGGCCCTCGATTCGGCTGGGTGTCAGATCTTTGGGGTATCTTACCATGAGTTCCCGCAATGGGGCGTCCTTGACATCCATCGAGCATCTGGCTGAGACCAGCATGTCCTCGTCCTTGAAGCTGACGATGTGGTTTAGGTTGACGGTGTAGCTTGGCATGATGTTGTCGGCGCTGGTCTCGAGTGAGTATTCATTTCCTGAGAATCGGTATGTGTAGACGCTTCTTTTGGGAGCTGGGCATCCTGCCTGCCGCTCGGGGAAGACCCGTGTGTCCACCTGGCTCAGGCCTGAGATGTTGTCAATTATCAGCTTGACAGCCTTGTTGGTGCCGAACGCGAGATATCCGTCTATCCTTAGCATGCCCAGCGGAAGGATCCTCGGCATCTCGAATTTACACGGGAAGTCGGGGAGGATCTTCTCGGCGGTTATCTGGAGGCTGTATGCCTTGTCGAACTCGCGGCTTAGGGAGATACGCAGAATCCTCTCGTCGTTGTTCTGCTCGATGCGCCAGTCCTGGATGTCGTCGCCTTTGAGGCTGAGGATATTCAGGCCCTCTGTGATCTTGTGTTCGAGTGACGAGAGTTTTCCTTGTATGACGGAGTAGTTGAAAGTGGCATGTTTTCTTACTGCGCCTGGTAGTACCTCGGTGACAATTATTGGCTCGACGCTGACCACTAGTTTGGAGTCCAGCGTCTCGACATGGGAGCGCCACTTGATCTGGAACTCGCCCTCGGGCGGGAGCACGGCCTGGAATAGCGCCCCGACACCGTCTGGAGCATCTTTTTTTATCAGGTTCAAGGCGCGCGGTATCTCAAGCTCTATGTCTTTGCGTTTGCTGTAAATCTCCACTTCTCTGGCGATGGCGGGGATAAGATAGAATCTTGATTCGCGCCATTCCCCTGCCTTGGAGACCTGTGCGTAGAAGTCCATTTCGACCATGCATTCCGCGGTGCGTTCGGACTTGAGGAAATAGCATCCCTGGCGCGAGAATATAGAGAACCCGCTGCCGGTGAACCATGAGAAGAAGCCGCCGCCGGAGGACTTGATTTGCTCGCGTGTGGAGCTGATCTTCCCGGCGGCAATCAGCGCGACGCCGGGATTTGCGAATTCCGCATCGAAATTCATTTTAAAGTGTATGTTCTCGTCGTCGAGCAGCTCGGCTTTGAGGATCAGTCTTTTGACGATTGCCTGCGACTGGTCTTTGGGCGTTGGCTCGGCCTTTTTATCGTTGGAGTAGGCGAAATTTGCCAGACTTAGCAGTACCGAAACGATCAGAATCCCTTTTTTCATGTTATCTCCTTGTTTAAAATTGTTCACGGTTCACAGTTCACGGTTCATTCAACCATTCCTACGATTGTGTCGAGTTCTTTAACTTTTGAGTCTTCGGCGTATACGCCTGCGATGAGTGGGCGCAGGGTTTTCCTTATAATCTCGGTGTTTGCGATTCCGCCGGTGTCGGGGTATCTGAGGTTTTCTGCGAATTCCGCGACTGATGCGGCGAGTCTGAATCCTGGGGATGCCGAGGCGGAGTTTGGGAGTATGTCGGGCAGGGATATAGAGAACTCGCGTTCCTCGATCTCCATGCTGTCCGCGCGTCGGTAGCGGAGCCTCACGGTGGCGAATGTCATGTCCGGCGGTGGGTAAATCATCGAGTCTTGGCGGGCCATTGGGATGATCTGGTGGACCTTCAGCTCGTAGAGGGCCGTTACCGACTGCCCTGCGCCGACCTCGCCCGCGTCAACGGTGTCGTCGCGGAACTGAGACGCGGAGAGCTGGCGCTTCTCGTATCCGACCTGGCGGTACTCCGGGACCCAGCGGGGGTTGAACTCGACCTGAATCTTCACATCCCTTGCTATTTCTCGGAAACTTGCGGAGAACTGATCCTCGAAGAGTTCGCGTGCGCGCTGCAGGGCCTCGAGGAAGACGTAGTTGCCGTCGCCCTTGCTGGCCAAGGTCTTGAGGAAGGAGTCGTCGCCGTCGCCGCCGACCGATATGACGGTGTTGGTGACACCCTTCTGCCTGTACTTTTCGACGCTCTTGAGTATCTCCTCCGCGGTGGCCTGGCTGATGTTCGAGACCCCGTCTGTGAAGACTAGGACGCGGTTGTAGCCACCGGACACGTAATTTGACGCGGCATGCCTGTATGCCTCGATTATTCCTGCCTCGATATTTGTGACCCCGACAGGTTCGAGCATTTTGACTGCCTCGGTTATTGCGTCTTTGTCGTCCGCGGGGTGGTTGTAGAGCAGTATGGTCGGTTGGGATCCGCAAGCCACGACGGTCACCCTGTCGCGCGATTCGAGTTGGTCGAGTAACATCGGCAGGGAGTCTTTTACGAGTCCCAGGCGGTCGCGTGTGCCCATCGAGCCGCTGGTGTCTATGAGCAGTGTGAATATTGTCGGGCGGTCGAGTTCAGCGCCGAGGCGCTTGCCTTGGACACCTATTCGCAATGTTGTGTTTGACGAGCGGAAGAAGCTTGGTGCTGCCTCCAGCTCGACGGAGAACACGTCCTGCGCGGGCGAGCGGTAGTGGTAGTCGAAATAGTTTATGAACTCCTCGCCCCTGACCGCGTCGGATGCCGGCCGCCTCCCTGCCCTGATCGCCTGCACGCAACGGGTGTAGGAGGCGGTGTCCACATCTATCGAGAATGTGGAGATCTGCTTCTGCTCTGTCCGGATGAAGGGCAAGCCCTCGCTTGTGTCCTTCAGCTTCTCCTCGGCCCTGTTCAGATCGAAGAAAATCTTCTCGACCTTCTCCAGCTCGGCCTTGGGCATTGTGAAAGTCACCGAATCGCCATCCACCTTGAACTTGAGCCCCTCCGCGGTCACACCGTTTTTCCTGAGGAAATCAACAATGCTGTCGGCCTTGTCCAAGTCCCACATCTTGAGGTTGGCCTTCAATGTTTTAGTCACGAGTACCGGCTTGGCGCGGCTCTTGAATTCATCGCCGGCAGGCTTCCTCTGCTCCTCGGGATTATTTACTGCGATGCCCGATGTATCAGCAGGCTGGTCAAATGTGTCGAGCTTCTTCGTTTCGAGTTGCTTGTCTACTTCCCTCCTGCGCAAAGAGTCTTTTGCATCCTCAGAAAGAGTGATGGAGATTTTTTTCTCGCTGCGATCCCTGCTTTCGGCGACAATACCCATCGCTACCGCGTCATAATCGAAGTCCGCCCGGTCGTCGGTGCCCACGACCTTTCCAGACGCTTTAGCTTCTGCCGGCCTGCTCGCCGGGGGTGGTGTCGTGACAGGAGCTGGAATGCGTTCGAATTGAGGTTCTGCCAGAGCCTTGGTACCTGAGGCGACAGTCCTGCCGGCGCCAATCTGAGAGAATGACTGCAAGATCGGAGGAGACAATAAGCTGTCATCGGCCACCTCTACGGATCGTCCAGCCATTTCCATTGCCACGTCTGCCTTTTCATTTTCGTCCTTGGTGTCCTCTTGTTTCTTTGCTTTTGCGGCATGGCGGGGGCTTGGGGACTTGCGATGCTCCATGATCTGCCTTCTGGGCCCGGATGCCTCTGTTTCGCGTGACAGTTCAGATGCGGGCATCTCTTGGAGAGCTGCGCCAGGCTCGGGCATTTCCTTTGACAGTTCCCTGCCTTCGACTCTTACAGTTCCGCCGTAACTGCGCACTGCCCCGCCCTCGGGGCCAAGGCCTAGTACGATTTCATAAGCACCCTCCTCGTCCTCCGCAGCATCCCCCAAAAAGGACTCGTCGTCGCTCGCCACCGATGGTGAACATGAAAAATCTTCTCCGCCGCCGCCGAGCTTTTGGATCATCATGGATTTGCTTCTTGCACTCTCTCTTGTCATGCTGAGGGCAGGCAGGAGA
>CAZANS010000199.1:0-4886 GCA_964486565.1 uncultured Victivallales bacterium | reverse complement strand
ACTTCAGCACTCCAGAACTTCAGCACTCCAGAACTTCAGCACTCCAGAACTTCAGAACTTCTTCATTCACCTCTTGTCTGTTTTTCTGGGGACGACGTCGCAGGTCTCCTGGTACCAGTCGAGCAGTCGTTCGCGAAGAGTGTTGCGAATTTCGCGATACTGGGGGTCGTCAACGACGTTTTGCACCTCGCCGGGGTCTTTATTCAGGTCGTAGAGCTCGTCCTGCTCGTACAGCCGGTGGATGTATTTGAAGTTTTTTGTCCTGCACATCGTGGCTTTGGTATGGTATGGGGTGTCGTGATCCTCGATCTGGAGTTTGAGTCTGGGGTAGTACAGTCCGCGCTGGGTCTGGGTGGTGTCTGCCGAGGTGCTCTGGCGTTCCATCGCCTGGACTTCGCCGATGAGCCTGCTGCCTTCGCAGAATGCTGCGTCGCGGTGCTCATCGGTCTTGCCTGCTACGACATCCATCAGTGATTTGCCGAAGGAGTCGTAACCGGGCTCGATGCCGGTGATGTCGTAGACAGTGGCGGAGAAGTCCACCAGCTCGACCAGCGTGTCCCTCACGCCCGGTTTGACGTCTGCATCCGCGGGGGGCTTGATGATGAAGGGGACTTTCGAGAGGCAGTCCTCGAAGGTGTTCTGTGTCTTCTCGACGATCCCGTAGTCCCCGGTGTAGTCGCCATGGTCGGAGAAGAGGAATATGGCCGAGTCGTCGTATATGCCGCGTGCCTTCAGCGCCTCGACAATCCTTCTGAACTGCTCGTCGAGCCTGGAGCACATCCCGTAGTAGACAGCCCTGAGCTCGTCCCATCTGTCCTCGGCCCATCCCTGCAGGTTCTGTCCCTCCGCGATGCCCTTGAGGATTGATGCTTTGCCCTTGAAGTCTTCTGGCGGGAGGATTCTCTGTCTGGTTGTATCTCTTGCATGTTTCAGTCCTTTGTTAAGATTTCCGGCTGCTTCTCTTTTGCCATCGCCATCCTGCGTTTGAGCGTCTCGGCGAGTTTTTTGCGAATTTCGCAATATCCGGGGTTGCCGGTGAGGTTGTTTTTCTCGTGCGGGTCGTTCTCGAGGTCGTAGAGGAAGTCCTCTGTGTAGGAGTCGGAGTCTGGGTTTTCCCATCCATTTTTATCTTCGGCGCGGACGGAGTACTTCCATTTTTTTGTTCTGATCGCGCGGCCGACCTGGCTCTCGCTGATCTGCATGAAGACTTCTTCAGGCCATTCGCGCGCGCCTGCCACGGCGTCCTGCAGCGGCCTGCCGCCGAAGGATTCCGGGACTTCCAGCCCGGCGGCCTTGACCACGGTGGCCGGGGTATCGAGCAGGCTTGCCATGTTCTCGAGTGTCCTGCCGCCGGTGAATCCCGGACCCCGCAGGACCATTGGGATGCGTGTGCAGCCATCATGGCAAGAGCGCTTGTATTCCACATTGCGGGTCTTGAAATGCGACCCGTGGTCGCTGGTGAAGATGACAAGGGTGTTGTCGGCCATGCCCATTTCTGCGAGTTTCGCAAGAACCCGGCCGAGGTTCTGGTCGAGGCTTGAGCAGCATCCGAGGTAGTCTGGGTACTCTTTTCTCCAGTTCCCCTCGGTGTCCGCGAGGTCGCCGGGGACATCGAAGTGCTTGAATCTTTCTTTTGAGCCTTTTGGCCCCTCGTAGCAGTGATGGTCGTTCTGGTGGTGCGGCTCGATGTACGAGATGAAGAGGAAGAAGGGTTTATCGAGCGTCCTTGAGTCGAGGTACTCGATGGCCCAGTCGGTCTGTGCGTCTGCGCGGTATCTTCCCTCGGGGAACTCGCGTTTGTTGCCATTTTGGTCGAACATATGCCCGTCGTATGAGTGGGATGTGAACTCGAGGACGTCCGAGGCGATCCAGAAGTCTTTGTATCCGCCCCTGCGCTCCATCGGGACAGGTTTTTCCTTGAAGTCGTCCGGGCCGTCTTGCTCGCCGCAGGACGCGAGATGCCATTTGCCGATGTAGCCCACCTCGTATCCTGCCGCGGAGAGACGTTTTGCGATTGTCGGCTCGTTGATCGGGAGCATGCGGTGGTTTGTGTGGCAGCCGAGCTCGGTGGCCCATTTGCCTGTCTGTATACACGCCCTTGCCGGTCCGCAGACGGGCTGGCATGTGAATGCGTTCTCGAATCTCACACCTTCGGCGGCCATTTTGTCGAGGTTTGGCGTGATGTCCATTCTCTGCCCGTAGCAGCCGCAGGTGTCCCAGCGCTGCTGGTCGGTGAAGAAATACACAATGTTAGGTTTCTTGTTTCCCGTCATTTATTTGATCCTTGTTTTTCCAGAAAGCTGAGTATGCTTTTAGGTTTCACACCCACTACGAGCTGGCAGTCATTATGAGTAGGCTGAGCGTAATAAGCCCTTCTTGCCAGATCAATCTGCTTCTCGACGGTTTTTCCTTCATCTTGTTATCCTTTGAATGCGGGGTGTCGTTTCTCGATAGTTTCAATCCACTGCTCCCTGCCGGTCTCCTTTAGCCTCTCGCGGTAGCGTTTCAACGGCGAGAACACCGTGTTGGCGTGCATCGGGCCGTTTTCCTTCAGGACTACGTCGAGGGGGTCCTCGGTGTAGCCGAAGGGCATGTTGGCCATCATTTTGCCGTGCCAGTTTAGCAGGCGTCTTGCGCCTTGTGCGAGGACATCGGGTTTTTCTTTTGCGAGGTTTTTGGTCTCGTGCGGGTCGTTCTCGATGTCGAAGAGCATCTCTTCGTCGAAATGCGGGTGGAATCCGTCGTGGTAGGTCTTGATGTAGAGGTATTTGTCCCATCTGACGGAGCGTTGGCAGACGTGCGCGCACTGGCTGATGACGAGCTCTTCCCTTCCGGTGTCGGATCCGTCCTGGAGTGTGGCGGCATAGCTTTCGCCGTCCCATTTGTCCCAGCTCTTCACTCCGAGCATCTCCGCCACGGTCGGCGCGAGGTCGAGATTGTAGTGGAAGCCCTTGTCCACGAGCCCCTTTTTCATGCCCGGCCATTTGATTATCATGGGAATGCGGCAGGTTATGTTGTCGGCTGTGCCGTGCTCGGAATAGATACCCAGCTCGCCGAAGTTCTCGCCGTGGTCCGAGGTGATTATCACGGCGGTGTCGTCCAGGATGCCCTTCTTCTCCAGGAAGTCGAGTATCTGCCCGATATGCTGGTCCATGTAGCGGATTCCGCAGTCGTAGCCGTCAATGCATCTGCGAAGTTCGCCCATATCCTTGACATCGCCTACTTGGCGCGGGAAATTGGGAGATCCGTCACCGTCGTACATGTTGTTGTCGCGTGCGGTATGCGGGCCTGCGAGCTTGAGATGCGCGGCATGCACTTCGGGTGTGAGCCATCCGGGCAGCGGGTCGTCAGCGAAGGGGTTTGCGAAATCCGCAGGCGCCCTGTACGGGGTGTGCGGGTCCCAGTAGTTGATATGCAGCAGCCAGTTGTCCTTTCCGGCGTTGTCCTCTAGCCATTTCATCACAATCGGGGTGACTTCCTCGGCGGACTCCCCTCCGCCTTTACCGGCGTGGTTGTGCATCTCGTTGAAACCTGCGAGGAACCAGTATGAGGAATGTCTCTCTGCGAACGGGGAGATTGTGCAAGTTGACATACCGGCCTTCCTGAAGACCTTCCAAAGCGAGTTCTCCGCCATGCTTGTGCGGAAGTTGCGCGTGACACCCTCGAGGCGCATGTCGGCGCAAGTCCCGCCGTGCCCCACGGCACCGTTGTGTATCCCGAACATCCCAGAGACCAGCGCGGCTCTCGAGGGCAGGCATGGGGCATCGGGAGTGTAGTAGTTGTCGAACCTGACGCCGCCAGCGGCTATGCGGTCAATATTCGGCGATGTGTCGCGTTGGTACCCGTAGCATCCGAGATGATCCGGGCGCAGGGTGTCGAGGTCCAGCATAAGAACTCTCATTTCATACTCCTCATATATAATGGATTAAAATCTTTGATTGCCTAAGGATGCCGAGAGAATCTCGGCATGCTCCTTCAATATGTTTCCGAGTTTCCTGACATCTGAGTTTTTGATTGTCAACGGGTTCCCCCCGATGCCCAGCGCGCCGACAAGCCCATCCGCGCCTTTGACCGGCGCGGCAAGACGCCTCAGCGGCCTGTAAAGCTCCTGGTCGTCGTAGCAGAAACCATTCGCCTTGAAAAACTTGTCCCACCTGGCGAAAATAGGCCGCCAGTCCAGGGAGTCGCGCATCCTACCCTCGGCCTCCCTGCGTCCGGCATCGTCAAGCGAGTCATACGCCAGCCAGCCCCAAGGCCCTGCAGTGAGGTCTGCGTCAAGATGCCCCACCTCCTGCATCGGCACGGACCCTTGATGCACCCTCTTGTCGAGGCATTGCAGCTCGTGCCTGTTCCAGAAGATGAAAAGCACCGTGTTGTCCGCCTTGTCGCGCAAGGACTCCAGCACCGCCGGAAGACCGCGACGCAGTATCTCGGCCGCAGGCAGCGAGTTCCCAAAAACCGACATCCTCGGCCCCGGTCGGTACCTCCCGTTGAGCTGGTCCTTCACCACATAGCCCCGTGTCCTCAGCACCTTCAAGACACGCGATGTAGTAGCCTTCGAGACACCTAGGTGCAAGGCTATCTGGTTGAACCCCATGTCCCCCCCGCCTGCACCCAAAAGCTCCAGGACCTCAAGCCCGTAGTGGAGCGCCGGCGCGACTGACATGTCGTACTGTTTCATCTAATATACCTAAGTTCCATATATGCAATTTAATTCCCTCCCTGCGTCATGTCAAGGTAGTTTTTGGGATTTTTTTTAAAGCGGTGTAAGGATTGTCAGCGTCAAGTTGAAACGTTCTGATTTCAGCAGTTTAAAAGTTTCCACCTATTCTAAAAATCATCTTCTTCCTGATTCTTCTTACCTTTTTCTTCGATCTCCCGTAATT
>CAZANS010000198.1:0-4934 GCA_964486565.1 uncultured Victivallales bacterium | reverse complement strand
GGATTTGCAATTCCACGATATGAAAGGATAGTACATGAAGGCAAAGAGACAATGTCGTCTCGGTCGTGCAGAAACTGCGTCTAACGTCATACGGAAATATGCAGGAAGGATTCATAGCATGCCTAAGGCACTAACCGATTTGCCCGGACATCACTGGTTCGGATATTATGACAAGTTGCAGTTCAACCCTGCAGGCACCCACGTGTTGTGCATGGAAGTGGATTTCGAGGGGCGTTCACCTCAGCCCGACGACATCATCCGCCTAGGCATAATTGAACTGGACACTCTTAAGTGGACGAAGCTGGGACAGACCGCCTCATGGGGGTGGCAGCAGGGGTGTATGCTGCAATTCTTGCCCGGAAGCGACGATTCGGTCGTCTGGAACGAACGTGTGGCAGACCGTTTCGTTTCAGTCATTTTCAATGTTAATACTCGCGAGCGCCGCGAGATTCCCTTTCCCATCTACGCGCTCAGCCCGGACGGCAAAAGTGCCGTTTCAACTGATTTCCGCCGTATCAACGACATGCGCCCCGGATACGGATATGCCGGGCTCCCGGATCCCAACAGGGAAATACTTGCCCCAAAAAACGCGGGCATATGGCACATCAATCTGGAGACCGGAGCCTCCAAGCTTATCTTCTCAATTCAAGACGCGGTTGACATCCCGTTTGCCCACCATGATAATACCAAGGCCAAACACTGGTTCAACCACCTGCTAATTAGCCCTGACGGACAGCGGACCATTTTCCTCCATCGCTGGAGATTGTCCACAGGTGGAACTTTCCACACTAGGATGCTGACCGTAGCCCTCGACGGCAGCACGCCCCGCGTGGTGGACGACTCGGGAAATATGTCACACTTCGTATGGAAGGATCCCGCGCATATCCTGGGATTTAGCAAGCCCGTCGGCCATGATTGGGCCTTTTATCTCTTCGACGAGCGGGATGGCAGCATGACGATGGAGTTGGACGAGCGGCGCAACGGGCACTGCCTCTATCTCCCAGGAAATAAAATCATCCTGAACGACACCTATCCCATCGGCCCCGAACGCTTGCAGGAACTATACCTGTATGACCTCGAAACAGGCCAGAAAGCCATCCTGGGGGCATTTAATGCTCCAAAAGCATACTCCGGCGAGTGGCGATGCGATCTGCATCCCCGCTTCAGCCCTGACGGGCGCAACATAGTCTTCGACTCCGCACACGAAGGCAAGGGAAGACAGCTCTACATGCTTAATATAGGTAAGCAGCTGGATTGCATGACCGACTGTACTTCTAAGGCAAGCACATGACGAGAAATACGCCCCCTCCGACAGTGTCTGGCACATCAGTTCCTTAGTAGGGTGCCAACTCCGTGCCAAGCAGCAACCAGTCATACATTTGCAACGATGCGCAAATATCAAATCCAAACGGTTGAAAAGCCCAAGGCGGCATGCTAGGATATCCATTCAGGATTTAATGAAAGGAGACCTGATGAATCTTACATCCTACGGCGCGGCGAGGGAAGTTACGGGCTCGAGCCATGTGCTGGACACCGGCACGGCAAGGATCATGATAGACTGCGGCCTGTTCCAGGGACACCGCATAGAGGCGGAGAAAAAGAACAAGGAGATGGACTACGATGCCGCCGGAGTGAGCAGTGTGGTGCTGACCCACGGGCACTGCGACCACTGCGGACGCCTCCCGCTACTAGGAAAAAATGGATTCGCCGGCAATGTCTACGCCACTCCCGCCACACGGGACATCGCCAGCCTGATCATGTCCGACACAGCCTACATACAGCAGAAGGATGCCCAGTGGTTGAAGAAGAAGAACCCAAACCACCCATTCCGCCCGCTCTTCGACCAGAACGATGTCACATGGATACTCAACCAGTTCGTCACCGTCGGCTACGGCAGGCCATTCTTCCTCGACAACTCAATCAAATGCACATTCTACGACGCAGGTCATATACTCGGGTCGGCGTTCACCGTGCTCGAGCTGCCGGAGGGACTGAAAGTCGGCTTCACTGGCGACATGGGCCGAGCAGGCCTGCCCATCATCCGAGACCCTCAGAAAATCCCCGACGTGGACTATCTTGTGTGTGAGTCAACCTACGGCAACCGCCTGCACGACCCAATAGAATGCGCAATGGATGAGCTGGCCCAGACCGTGAACGAGACCTTCAAGCGCGGAGGCAAGGTGATCATCCCGGCATTCGCGGTCGAGAGGACGCAGGAGATAATATACCACCTCCACCGGCTGCACCTCGACCAGAAAATCCCCAGGGCCGACATCTTCCTCGACAGCCCCATGGCCAGCAACGCCACGACGATCTTCAGGATACACCAGGAATGCTACGACGAGAAGGTGCGCGAGCATTTCCTTAACGACAACATCAACCCCTTCGGCTTCGAGGACCTGCACTACACCACCAACGTCGAGGAGTCCAAGAGGATCAACGACATCCAGGGCCCGGCGATCATAATCTCAAGCAGCGGGATGTGCGAGGCAGGAAGGATACTGCACCACCTCAAGAACAACATCGAGTCCGAGAAGAACACCATCCTGATTGTCGGATACATGGCCGCCAACACCCTCGGCAGAAGCATCGCCGACAGGAAGGAGGAGGTCAAGATCTTCGGACAGCCCTACAAGCTCAAGGCAAAGGTAAAGATACTCAACACATTCAGCGCACACGCCGACTACAACGAGATAATCTCCTACATCGGCGGCCTCGACAAGAACAAGCTGAGAAAAATCTTCCTGACACACGGCGAGGACGACGCACTCGAAAGCCTCAGCGAAAAATTCCTCGAAAACGGCGTGAAACAAGTCCAGATCGTCGAGCCCAAGACCCCGTACGAGCTCTAACTCCTTCCACAATCCTCGACACTGCTAGCAGAGAGACGGAGAAACGGAGAGACGGAGAAAATTTGCCAGGAAAGGATGGTAAAACGTCATGAAGAAGTCTTTTTTGCTGTTTGCTCTGCTGTCTCGGTTGTAATGTTTCAGTCCGCCCTGCCTGGGGCGGAAACAGAAGACATGTGAGCCTCCCAGTCCGGTGTGATCATCATGCCGCCGGCAAACAGGTTGTCCAGTCCCTTGGGAAGCAACGCGCGATAGGGCAGCCCATAGAACCCGCCACCCTTTATCCTAAAGCAGTTAAATCTCAAAAATGACAGTTAACATATTTGCATACAACGCTTTAAGATTAACTGATCTTTCACCTTATAAGAATAGATCCACGGCACACTGCGGCAACTGCTTTATTTAGGTTTATCTGAATCCTCGGCGCGCAGTCGTGGAAGCGTTTGCCCTTGACCACCTAGAACTGCCTGCGGCGCAGCTCGACCTCGGTAAGCGCCACGCCATTCTCAGTTGGCCTGAGAGACCGGATTCTCTATTTGCTGGACATTCTCGATCACATCAGTGCGGGCATCGACAACAAGAGTGGCGCACTCAATTCGGAGGCATTGAAACTACGGGAGTCATTCTTCGTAGGTCGCAAGGCATTGTTTACCGATTCCACTGATTCGGGAAAGCGGGCGTTTGATTCTGATCTTACGTTTCGGTGTCCGATCCGGAATACCTCGCAGCTATTTGCATGGCATGGGAAGATCAAGATGGGAGCGCAATACCGAATTCACTTTGCATGGCCCAAACCCGATCCAGCAGAAACCATCCCTGTGGATCAGTCCATCTGCGGGACGGGGTCATTGCGGAAAACCGGACTCGGGATCGGCATGCCTTCGTCGTCGGGCATCGCCTTCCTCGATGTGTTTTCTATCTTTCGTTGCGGGGGCAAGGCCAAGGCTGCAGCATTCATCCTGTAGAAAGTCGGGGGCTCGTAGGTCATGCCTGCGGCCAGGGCCGCCTTCTCCTTCTTCAGGGATCGGAGTATGTACCTGCCGATGACAGGGGCAATTATCCTGGCCCTCAGCCCAAAATGCTTGTAGAAGTCCTTGACAAGCGAATCGAGTTGCGGAAAGACAGCAGGATTGTCGCGGTAGGATTCCCTTATTGCCCAGGCGGCAGAGGCATATTTTACCGGAAGCGCCCTGCCCTCCTCGAGTATCCTCTTCCTTATCCTCAGATCCGGATGCTTACGGTGCAGAATATGCCCGTCGAGCATTACCCTGAAAAGCCTCGACATGCTCGGCCCGTTGACCTCGAAATCCTTCCTGAAGGCATCCAGAAGGTATCCGCCCTCCTGACCGTCTGCTATGTGGGCGTGCTTGTAGTTGAAGCGCCTCTGTCCATGCGCGTCTGCCAGCGAGCATTCATCTTCCGACAGAAGTATCCCCTGCTTGCTCATCTCTGCGTGCAGCGGAGTCCCAGAAGTCGGCGTATAAAGCATGAACTGATGGAACACGGTGTTGTGGCCGACAGCAAAATCTATCGCCAAGCCGATATTCTGGGGACTGTGGCTCTCCAGCCCGATTATCGAAGACCCGAGCACCTTGATGCCGTTGGACTGGAGCTCCCTGACCAAAGTGCCAGTGTCCATGCCCGACAGCTTGTCGTAGCCGCTGGACTCGCCCTCCAACCCCATCCACACCCACGAGACACCCAGGCCGAGAAGCTCGTCCATGCTGTAGGATCTGATAGCCTTGGCGGAGCTGAATATATATATTGACCAGCTTTTGCCGTGCTGCCTCATAAGCTCCAGAAGCCTTAAAGCCCTCTTCCTGTGCAGCAGGAAGTTCTCGTCAAGCGCGAAGAATGAGCGGACACCCAGCTTGCCCTCGATCCCGCACATCACCTCAAAAAGCTCGTCCCCGGTATCGTAGAAGTTTATAAATTTCCCCTTGCCGCCGAAAAGCGCGGAGGTAGAGCAGAAATTGCACCCCATGGGGCAGCCGACAGACGGTATGAGGATTGCCGCCGTCACCTTGGGAGAATGCCCCAAAGGAATACCCAATGCCCTCGTGTTGAATCCCGACAACACCGCAG
>CAZANS010000197.1:0-4937 GCA_964486565.1 uncultured Victivallales bacterium | reverse complement strand
GATCTGAAGGACATGCTGACGAACGAGCAGAGCGTGCGCTTGCTGACGAACCAGCTGATGACGCTCGGGCGCGACGTTCGGACCTCGCCAATGTTCTGGAGCTATGAGGGCAAGAAGTTGGATGCTGCCGTCAAGCACCTGTCGTGGTTGCCGCCCTGGGTGAATGGCAGCACGACAGTGGTGCAGGAGGGCACGGCGTTTCGTGGAGAGGATTCAGAGATCGTGGAGGACCGCGTCGGTTTGGGAAGGACTGCTACCATGTGGTGGACGCAGAACTGCAAGTACAACGCTGTGCATGATGTGCACCGCTTGAACGTGGATGGTCCACATGCGGAGGATGCTTTAGATGTAGGCGTTGACAGCTACAGGGGAGTGAGACAGGCCTTCGCTAGGGACTGTCCGGATCTGGTCGCGCATCAGATCGTTCTTCGCACCGAGTTGAACATGCAGATGGTCATGCCAAGCGTGGTGCCGCACTCGGAGGAGTTCCCGTACAAGGCGATGGCTCGTTTCGAGACAGGCACCGGTGGTGGTAACCTGCACGCTCATGGTTTCTCGTACGGGAGTGACGCGCCGAAGATGCCCAGGCGAATTAGAGCAGTCAGGGAGGAGTCGGGGGACGAGTCGTCGGGGCTGCCGGAAGGCGACGGGGATGAGGACGGCGATGATTTCAGTGACCCGGGAAAGGGCGAAGAGGAGGATTCCTGCAGTGCGTCGTCTGGTGATCTGGGGGCCGGTAGCACCGGTGTGGAGCGTGTTGTGGGCGAAACACTGGAGACGGAAGCAGAGCAGCAAGAACATCTTGAAGACATGGACGCTTTCGGTGCGAGACACGAGGGAGGGGCTCCTGCAGCAGCTGCTTCTCCTGTGGCAAGCACGCCATGTCTCAGAAGTCTGTTGGAAGCATTCCTTGCGCGGCGCAGTTGCGAGGAAGACATTGAAGGCGGGGATCTGACGAGCGCGGTCTTGGGCGAGGCAGTCACAGATGTAGCCTTACTTGATTTGAAAGCCGAAATCGATTCCATGGTTGAGGAGGGAGAGCTCGTGCGGTTGGCGGGCATCGCAGAGTGTTTTCGCAGGGTGCCTCCGCCTCCTGTGGCAGAGTACGGGGATGTGCACAGAAAGTTTCGAGCGTCGAGAGCTGGTCATGCAGAGCCCGGGGTGCGAACAAGGCGGCTGAAGGGGAGGCGTGAAGGTGGCCATGAAGTCGAAGACGAGGATGCAGATCCGGAGAAGACGAAGAAAAAGGAGAAGGGATTGCGTGAAGGTGTGGGCGACAAAGCCGATCTGGAGAAGCAACTGTCGGATTACTTCAATGAGTTAGTTTCGACGTGGAATCCTTGTTTCTCGGAAGACGGCGTTCGCCGCTTTGAGTGGGACGCAGAGTTAGGGGCGCATGATGTCGAGGTCTGCGGAGAAGAGGAAGCGGAAAAATCGTCGGAGGGTAAGGCTCAGGCTGGTGTCCCGCACAGGTGGCCAGAAAGGGTTCGCTTGAGCGGGCTGCTGAGCGATGTGTTTGGGAAGGATGACGAGGAACCGTCAGACATCGACCTGCAGCCTTTGAGGAGATTGGTTGCTGCGCTGGTGGAGAAGTCTGCACGGCATGATCTGCACGGCAAAGAAAGGCCGCGTTTCGGTGTGCACGCCTGTGCACGCGGCAAGAAGACTTGCCCTGTGTGTCGCTACGGCTTCCCGATCAAGGCTCTGCGACCACGCGTCGGCAGTTGCTCGTGTGCGCTGGAGAAGGGTGATCGCGAAGGGCAGTGGCACCTGCGCATGCCTCGCAACGACGAGTTGTGTTGTTCCTACGAGGACCATGTTCTGTTGGCGAATCTTGGCAACATTGACTGGAGGCCGTGTTTGAACTTGTGGGCAGTGGTGCAGTACGTGTCGAAGTACGCTACGAAAGCGCCCAAGGGGTCTCGACGCATTTTCGAAGTGCTGTCGGACGCCGTGGACGACGTCTGTCGCTTCGTCCCGAAGGAGCAAGATTTTTTGCGGCGTTCTATCCAGAGGTTCTTTGCGAGGACACTTGGGGAGAGGGACTACCACGTCTATGAAGCTGTTCATGTGGGGCTAGGATTGCCGCTCGTGGTGCCGCTTTTGCCAGTCGTGACGTTGAACACTGGTGGGGCCCGGGCGTTGAAGTCTCGTGCAGTGCTGAAGGACGCGTCTCCTGATACGCCTGTGCATTACGACAGCAAGCTCGACAAATTCGATCAGCGCTATCAGATCGTTCGACGACAGTTCCAAGGCGACCCTGTGAAGTTGCAGAAGGAGCTCGACAAGGTGCGAGACGTGTCGCTGTTCGAATTTTGGTGGAAGTATGCGCATTATCGAGGCAAGTTTGTGCAGGTGGAGAGTACGTCAGCTTTGATGGTGACGCCTGCTTACGGCGCTGACTGTGCGAACGTCGAGCATCCGGCGCACGAAGGCTATGCGAAGGCGTGCGTGGTGGCGTATTGGAGGATGCTGCCAACGAAAGAGCGACAGGACAAGTATACGAGCTGTGTTTCTGGGGAGCACGTATGTCAGGAGCTTTGGGGATGCACCGAATTCGTGGAGCCTTCTCCGTCCGCCGGCTTCCCGGACACTACGCGTTTTTTGGGCGTTCGGGACTTGTACGACAAGTTCGAAGGGAGGGTCGATCGGCGTGGTAATGCGAACGGTTGGGGTATGGGGCTTCTCGAGATGCTGGTTGATCCTGTGCTGAGGTGTTGGGTGCCGCAGTGGGTGCGGGAGCAGTTCGAGCGCGGGAATCCGTATTTTCGACGTGTCCTGGATCAGCTGACGGAGAAGCGTGTCGGAGGTGTCAAGGACAACAAGAAGTTGTTGAGCACCTTGAGAAAGCGCATGGTACGTCGGCATCAGGAGTCGAATTTGAGAAAGGCGGCGATGGGTCTTGGGAAGGACGCAGCAGAGAGCGAAACCTCCGACGAAGGGGGTGGTGGCGCGGATGGGTCGTCTGAAGAAGAGGAGGAAGACCCCGTCGGTAAGTTGGGTCAAGACCAGGATGATGCTGAGACTCGCAGGGTGGAGATGGAGAGCGAGCCGAGGCCTGCCGCCGGGGTGGAAGGTGACGAGGGCACCGAAGAGCGTGACTGGGCCCGTGCTGGCCTTGCAGAGCGCTTGAGTGCTGCAGGTGCTGCGCCTCCGGCGCCTGATCGTGGGCATGGACCTGCACAGGCACCGGGCTCGCATGAGAATCTGGCAGGGCTGCTGTACAATCCAAAGGACTATCCGTGGGAGGAGGAGTCGGTCGTTCATTGGAGTGAGGAGGGTAGACTGAAGAGCTTGTTAGAAGCCTGGAAAGGTCAGGCTGTGAGTGACGGCGCTGATGCTGTGGAGCGCCATGACCTGGACGCATGGCAGAAATTCGCGCACGACATTGCCGCACGTCGCCAGGCTGTGACGCCCGAATCTGCTCCGGAAAGCCAGGCAAGACGTTTCTTTTTGATTGGCACTGCAGGGACAGGGAAGTCGCGAACTGTGCGGAGTTTCGTCGGCAGCAAGCGGGCGGTGGTGAGACGGCAGCATCAAGAAAAGATCGATGCTGCGCGTCTTCGCGGGGTCTTACGGTCCAAGCTTCGTGCCATGGAGGAGGAAATGAAAGACGACGTACGGTTTTGTGTCCGGCTGGGTGCGCCAACAGGCTGTGCGTCGTTCCAGTTGAAGTTTGGGGCGTCGACGCTGCACAGTCTGTTTGGGGTCCCAGTTGGGTATTGTGGCCCAGCCGCGAACAGGACGTCGCCGAAGTACAAAATCAAGAAGCAGAGGATGCAGCGGGTTCGGCTCTGGGTTTTGGACGAGATGAGCATGATAGGCCGCAGGATGCTCGGCAAGATCGAGTTCAAAGTTCGGGATCACCTGGGCAGTGTTCCTGCTCGCGATGGCTCCGAGGTGTACATGGGCGACAAGGACACGGTGTTGTGTGGCGATCCGAAGCAGTGCCCGCCGATCGGTGACGAGCCTCTGTATCAGGAAGGGGAGTATGGCAAAGATGCGGAGAACAAGCCCAAGACAGCGGATGGCGTTCCTGCTGGTGCTTGGAGCGCGAAGAAGCTGGTCCGGATGGGGATGGGGGTGAGGAACAGCTGTAAGGACGTCGTGATATTGCGCAAGGTTCACAGATATAAAGACTCTGACAGTAGTCTGTCGGCAGAGCAGCAGGCTTTGTATGCTGAGGACGCGGTCAAGTTTCTTGATGCAACAAGAGGCATGGCTGATTGCACGTGGACACCTTCGCAGCGTGACTGGTTGGCTCGAAGGAATCGCAGCGCTTTGCAGCAGACCGAAGAAGGCCGGCGGCAGTTAGCTCGGTGTGACCGGGGGCCCTTGCTCATGGACACGAAGGTGGATCGTTCTACTGGACAGGTTGGAGCAAACCGTGTGAATCAGATGAAGTTGGAAGAACTGTCCGCGCGCACTGGCAAGCCAATAGTTTCCTTGGGTGCGTATCACGACAAGCCGAAGAAGGATACTCATTTGCAGCCAGAGAAGCTCGACTCGGATGATTTCCGCGGGCTGGAAGCGAACCTGTTGATGTGCGAAGAGGCGCGGGTCTTGCTGACTGAGAACCTGTGGCCCGAAGCCGGTCTGATGAACGGGGCGCTTGGGGATCTGAAAGGATACATGTGGCCGGCAGGTGGCGATCCGAACTCATCAGATTCGAGACTGCGGTCGCCTCTGTGCGTGTTGGTCGAGTTCGACAACTTGAACTTGAAGGACGAGCAAGGTCGAGAGAGGAGTTTCTTCCCGGATGATCCAGAAAAGTCTCGGTGGGTGCCGATCTTTCGACAGCGCGTGTTCTCGTCAAGCGATGAGGCTGTGTATCGGGAGCAGTATCCATTGGTCTTGGCTTGGGCGCTGACCCATTGGAAGGCGCAGGGCATGACTATCGCTAAGGCTCGGGTGCACTTGTCTTCTAAGACAGTTGG
>CAZANS010000196.1:0-4982 GCA_964486565.1 uncultured Victivallales bacterium | reverse complement strand
CTGCCGCGCCTGCGCTCCCAACGCGGTTCACGCGGAGTTTTGAAACTGGCTCCTACGCCAACATAATACCACGGAGACACGTCTTCCCCACATCTCATGGACTTCCTCGTCGCCATACAAGCCAAGGATGGCTTATGCCGTCGGTTGTTTTCACAAATTGAGAATGTCGGTAAATCTTAGCGGAGATTGGAAGTTAACTGAGTTGGCGGTGGAGTAGTCCTGGGAAAAGTCGGCATGGCAGGGGAAAAGGAATAAATCTGAGCCAGTTGAAATTGGCTCATCTGAAAAGATATAGACCTCGAGAAAGTCGAAGAGCCATCAATTGGTATATTGCTTGACGGCACAGCCGGGTATGACTGCGATGTTGTCAATCAGGCGTGCGCCGCCGAAGGAGGCAGCCACTGCAATCACTGCCTTCTTGGGAAGATTATCCTGCGGCTCAAGTGTCTCGGCATCCACCACGTCGACATAGTCCAGCCTCCCGCCGGCCTGCGAAATTTGCAGCTTCACAAGTTCCATTGCGGCAGGGATATCGCCCTTGCCTCTCTCCAGAAGCTCCTTCGCCTCCCTCAAAGACTTCATGATCGAAAGCGCCCTTGTTCGATCATCCGGGCTCAAGTATCTGTTGCGCGAGCTCATAGCCAGCCCGTCGGCCTCGCGGACAGTCTCGCAGGTCACTATCTTCACCGGGAAATTCAGGTCCCTCGCCATCCTCCGGATGACAGCGGCCTGCTGGTAGTCCTTCAGCCCGAACACCGCCACATCCGGCAGGACACAGTTGAACAGCTTCGCCACCACCGTGGCGACGCCCCGGAAATGCCCGGGGCGGCTCGACCCGCACAAGCCGAGCGACAACTCCTCCTCCACAACCCAAGTTGACGCGTCCGCAGGATAAAGCTCACCCGTCTCCGGGGAAAAAACAACATCAACCCCGCGCCCCTCGCACTTCGCGCAGTCCCCCTCGAAATCCCTCGGGTAGTTCCCTAAGTCCTCGCCATGGCCGAACTGCGTAGGATTTACGTATATCGAGACCACCACACTCGTGCAGTGCCGCCGTGCCTCGTCAACAAGCCTTAGATGACCCTCGTGAAGACATCCCATCGTAGGGACAAAACCCACGCGGCCGCCAGCCCTGCGAACTTCGCGACTGTAGTCCCGCATGTCCTCTATCTTGCTCAATACCTTCATCCTGCGCTCCCGGCACAAGCCCACTGAATAAAATCATTCCTTACACCCCGCCTTCATCAATCTAGCCCCACACAATCAAATTATCAACACCCATTCACGGGGAGTGTTGAAATTGGCTCTTGGCTTTATAAAATACCATTGCCCCGAGAACACATGGGATTATCGGTTTTGAATCCGGTCAATCCGGTCTCCAATTAATTGATTTACCTTGCGATATCTAGGTTACAAGCTTTCCCCTGTGGTGTTTTTGTGGTATAATGCAAGTTGGCCTTGTTGAAAAAGGTGTATTTGGGAGAGGATGTTGGAACTAGAAAGAGGGTCTTTTGGCATGTCAGACAGGATTTCCAAGGTGTTTGGGACTGAAGTTGCCTCCGGCGATTGTAAGAAGGCGGAGTCCTATCTGAAGGGCGGGGGGCTGTTTTTTGCGTATTTTCCAGGGGACGCTGGTGCCGTGGCGCTTTTCAGGGGGGGTAAGGGTGAGTGCATCCGCACCGAGCTTGTGCTTGGTCAGCCGGAGAGGCACGACTGCACCTGCGGGGCATCGGGGGACACTCCCTGCATACACAAGGTGGCGCTGAGCCTGCACTATTGCGGCGCTGAAGACGGTTTTGGTTCTGGCGGGGGCGTTGTCTTTAAGGCTCCCGCATATCCTGGCTTGAAGGACGCGAAGACTTTCGGAAGGCTGTTTGACCGTGCCGGCCACGGGTTCCCGGCGAAACTTAAGCTGCATATCCTCGATGAGCCCCCTCACGCGCCTAGCAAGTGGGAGACCTGCAGGCTGACCCTTGGGATCTCATATAATTCCAGGGAATACAGCGGGAATCTGAGCAACCTCAGGCAGTTGAATTTCGGCAGGGAGCTGGGCGCTGGGCTGCGAATTTCGCAGTTCCCGCCGCAGGACAGGCAGATCATAAGGTTTCTTGCCGTGAACGCGGAGTATGACGGCAGGGGCTATCAGCTCATGGCGGACATGGCTGCGGAGTTCTTCCATTGTCTTGCTGGGTTTGAAAGGTGCTTTTGCGGCGGGCTGGCGGTATGCATTCACCGCGAGGCTGCGGAGGCTGTGCTGCTGCAGCGCGGGATCGGAGGTGAGGTGGCTCTCAAGCCCGCATTGGGGACGGCATTGGGTAATATCGGCTTGAAGGGTGCAAGGATGCTTGTCGGCAGGGCAGGGTGCTGGGTGGGGATTGACCTGGACTACTGGTGGCTCCCCGGCAACATTGACGTGTTTTGGCTGCGTGATTTCCTCCGTATGGGCGTGGGGAAGTATAGTGCGGCCGAGGCGGAGGAGCTGATGCGCAAGGCTGTGTCTTTCGGCATCAGAATCGAATGTGCCTCTACGGGTGGCAGACCGCGCAAGCGAAGATGCGTGCCCTTGTATGGCGGCGGCTACGGGGATGACTGGAGATTCTGGCTGAGTCTTGATTTCTGCTACGGTGACGAGGCTTTGAAGCCTGGCGGCCCGGGGCTTTTCGCAAATGGTGGAGGTGGCGCGGTATGGAGAAGGGACAGGAAGACCGAGAGGATGCTCGAGGATGAGCTGCTGAAAATGGGCTTCCAGAAAGTTTCCGATGGCGGCAGGGAGGTGTTTATCCTCGACTCGCGCGAGGCTGCGGGGATGTTTCTTGACGAGGTCCTGCCCCGTTGGCTCGACACCGGCAGGGATCTGTTTCTTTCAGGCAAGCTGGCGGGGATGGTTTCCGGAAAGGTCGGCCTGAAGGAACTCGTCTTCGATTGCCCGGGCGTGAAGGAGCTGGAGGATTGCTTCGAGATGGAGTATTCGCTTGGCGTGCCGGGTGTGGGGGTCGGCGTGCAATGGCGTCAGTTGATGGCGGCACTGAAGGAGAACCAGCATTACATCGTTGTCGAGGGGGATGTAGTCGGGAAGATAACATCTGCGCTTTCGGATTTCGCGAGGGGCACGGGTGATTTTGTGCATCCTGTGAAGGGGGATGGATTTTTCATGCGCATGCCCCGCGGCAGCGCGGTGAGGTGGGCGGAGCTTTATTTCAAGCTGAAGGGGAGTATCCCGGAGGATCTGGCCGTTTTCCTTGAAAATATCCCCGGCTGGCGCCACCCGGCCAAGGGCATGGAGATTCCGGAAAGAAAACAGACCAGCTTCGAGGATCCGGCATCCGACTGCGTCATCACCTGTGAGAAGGGTGCGGTAAAAAATGCCAGGCATATATTCAACGGCGAACTCCGCAAGTACCAGAGGGAGGGGGTGCTTTGGATGCGCTCGATGCTGCAGAACCGGCTAAACGTGGTGCTTGCCGACGAGATGGGGCTTGGGAAGACGATACAGGCCCTGGCACTCTTGCTCGACTACATGAACAGGGAGCCAGAGTTGAACGGCATGGCCTCGATGTTGGTATGCCCCAGCAGCCTGGTTGACAACTGGCAGATCGAGGCCGCTAGGTTCGCACCCGGTCTGCGGACTCTCGTCATCCGCGGCCAGGAACGCAAGAATATCATTGATAAACTGCAGGACACCGACCTGCTGATCATCTCTTACGCGATAGCCTCGCGCGAAAGGGCTCAGTTTGAACAATGCAGGTTCCGCTTCCTAATGCTCGACGAGGCACAGCACATAAAGAATCCCGACACCGTAAACTCCAGGACCTGCAAGAGCCTCGACGCCATGCACAGGGTTGTGCTCACCGGCACTCCCCTCGAGAACTCCCCGGAGGAGCTGTGGTCGCTCTTCGAATTCCTGCATCCCAGGATGCTTGGCTCACTCTCGGTCTTCCGCAGCCGCTTCGCCGGTGTCTCAGCGGACGAGGATGAGCAGAGAAAACTTGGTGCCTCAACAGCTCCCTTCATACTGCGCAGGAAAAAGGAGCAGGTCGAGCCGGACCTCCCGGAAAAACTCGTCCAGAACGTCTTCTGCGAGATGGACGAGCAACAACGCGGGCTTTACGACGCATGCCGGGAGCAGGGGCTCCAGTGTTTCGACTCGCTTGTCAAAAAGCACAAGGACACCCGCTTCGACTTGCTGGGAAACCTACTGCGCCTCAGGCAGATTTGCTGCCATCCCGCCCTTCTGCCCTCCGGAGCCGCGCCGGACAACATGTCTTCTGCAAAGACCGAGCTGCTGCAGGAACTCCTGCTAGAGTCAATGGACAGCGGGCACAAGTTGCTTGTCTTCAGCCAGTTCACATCCTTCCTTGATATACTCAGAAGATGGCTCTGTTCGCAAAAGATACCATTCGAGTATCTCGATGGCTCGACGAAGGACAGGATGGACAGGGTGAAACACTTCAACAGCAGTCCGGAAATCCCGCTTTTTCTGCTGAGCCTCCGCGCCGGGGGCGTGGGCTTGAACCTCACCTCAGCCGACAGGGTCATCATATACGACCCATGGTGGAACCCCGCCGTCGAGGCACAGGCCACGGACAGAACTCACCGCATCGGCCAGACAAGAAAAGTATGCAGCATGAAGCTCGTCGTCAAAAACTCCATCGAAGAAAAAATCCTCAGCCTCCAACAAAAAAAACAACGGATATTCTGCAACCTCGTCGAGAACCAGTCGGCATCACTGAAAAACCTATCCAACGAGGACCTCGAGTTCCTGCTTACATGACCGGTTGTCGGTAATCGGGGGGCGATGTTGCCGTAATCTTGATTTCGCGCCAAGGCTTTCCCTTGAAATGCTGTAGGCAACGGGAAAATGAAAATGGCAGGCCGGTCATAGGGCCGGCGTTCCGGCGTGAAACGCAAATGGATCGCCAGCCTTATGGCTGGCACGGCTGACACGCTAACGAGCTAATTTCAAAACTACCCGTGGCCGCGCG
>CAZANS010000195.1:0-4994 GCA_964486565.1 uncultured Victivallales bacterium | reverse complement strand
AGAAAAAGCAGATCGTCGTCAAAAAGATGGGTGTTTATCATCGGTATGGCCTGCTTGATGCTGCAATAGACCACCAAGGTGATCTTGAGCATGAAAAGCACCTTCACGAGGGTCAGCAGCCTGCGCCAGTGGAGTAGCTTTCCCAGCATTTCTCCCCGCCATCGCCCCCCGAAAATGACAGGGTCTTCCCCGCGCCGCCTGAACTTGATGGCCAGCAAGGCCGAATGGATGACGAGAAACATCAGCGCCACAAGCAGAAATGTCATGTCGTAGCGCAGATCTAAAATAAGGGCGAAATCAATCCGGAATCCTAGAATCCGGGACATCAGGAGGGCCAAAATGCAGTAAAGGAGCACGAGCAGGTCGTAGAGGCACAAGAGCGGGAATCTGTCTTTTAAGTTGTCCAAGAGCATCCTCAAGTGTTGCATTTGCCGAAATCTATGTTACAATAGTCATAAGGTCGTCATTATGCCAATTTTTTTTAGTGCGGGGCAATTTTTTCCCCAAGCTGAACGTTTAAATGGATGGAGAGCGATGCAACTTATAATGTGCAAGAGCAAGATACACAGGGCGCGGTTGACTCACTGCGACCTGGACTACGAGGGAAGTCTCGAGGTCAACATTGACTACCTCGAGAAGTCGGGCATACTGCCGTACGAGAAGATATTGGTCGTCAATGCGACAAATGGCGAGAGGCTTGAGACCTACGCCATACCCGGGGAGCGCGGCTGGCCGATATTCAGGCTCAACGGGGCAGCGGCAAGAAAAGGTTCCGTAGGTGATTTAGTGACTATAATGGCTTTCGGGCTCTTCTCCGGTGAGGATGCAATAGGATTCAAGCCAAAGATAATAGTCCTAGACAGGGACAACAAAATAACGGAGTGTAAAGGCTCGCTGGCAAGATCATGAAGGCGACACTGGCAAAATACTACAGGGCCGTAAAGGGCGTTTTTGACGGCCACGATGACGGGCAGGCCATAGCCGAGTATTCAGTGCTTGTGGTGCTTTTTGTCGGGACGACCTTGATGTTGGTCACCCTCCTCAGGGTCTTCAGTGAATACGGCTGGCGGATATTGAACTTGATCGGAAGTGATTTCCCGTGAGGGCGTTTGCTCTCGCGGATTAGGATTAGGGATATAGAACCAACAACTAGTTAAGGAGAAAAAGAAGATGAGAACTAGAAGGAAGGAAAAAGGCCAGGCGGTCGTCGAGTACATCATCATCATCGTGATCGTCGCAGTGGCGGCCCTTACGGTCATGGGGATTTTCAGCGACAGGATCCGTCAGATCATCGCCGGTGCGGCATCCAGCTTCGGTTCCGACAACGCCGCCGAGGCATATGGCGGCGAAGGCGAGGCACTGAATATCCTGCGCACCATGGACGAGTCCGGGCTGGATTTCGAATAAGCACGGCTTAGTCTGACAGTCTGGACATCTCGCGTAAATCAGACTTGAACGGGAATCCTGAGGTGAGTCCATGAAGACCACATCAAAATCTGGACCGCTGGGTCGTCTGCATTGCAGCCTTTCAGGGAATGAGTCGGGGCAGGCTATCGTAGAGACAACCCTCACTATGATAATCATCTGCCTGATTCTCTTCGGCTTGCTTCAGATATTCCAGATCGCTGTCGCTGACCTCATCACCAAATATTCCTCCTTCTATGCCTCGAGGTCATATGCCGTCGGCTTCAGCGACGACGGCCCCGGGGCACCCTGGCACAGGCAGTTGGTTGACAAGGCCGCACGCGTGAGGGCAATCCCAGCCTCCGGCAAGCGGATATTCCCCGCAGGATACGAGAACGAGCAGAACGTGATATGGCGCTATCTCACTGACCAGGGCCAATGGCTCGAGTATGAGTACTGGTGGGCCGGGAACGAGTACGACTACCTATTCTACCGTTCCGATGTCACGCCGCCGTCCACACATTTCTCCATGGCCACACGCACCCCGGCAGCATACATGGTGGAGATGGATGTCGGCTTCAACCGCTACCCATTCCCGATGTTCGACCTGATGGATCCCGACAGGACGTGGTTCAACACCGTCCGAGACTCCAGAAACGTCAGGGCATCGTCCGAGCTGCTCAACCACGCCGAGGACTACATGGTCATCCCATAGGATGGGCAAAGGGAGGCTTCTCATGGAAAAAAACAGGCCAGTCATTCGCAGGCAGCCGGCTCCCGAGTCCGGCCAGACCATACTGCTCGCGGTCCTCGCAATCATCGCGCTCCTTATCGCCGCGCTGTTCATCTTCGACCTCCAGAACATCATTAGGGTAAAGGTGAAGTCCCAGAACGCGGCAGACGCCGCTGCCCTGGCAGGCGCGAGGATGCAGATGGAGGGGCTCAACCTAATCGGCGAGATAAACATCATCAAGGCGTGTACGGTGCTCATTTCCGACTTCTCCGTGGATGCCACAGCAGAAGTAATAACCGTATCCTCAGCCAACCTTACGGAGATGCAGGCTAGGATTTCCTTTTTCGCACCTCTCCTCGGGGTCGGCGCCGCCCAGCAGGCAGCAAAAAACAACGGCATGATGGACCCCTCCGAGGTATACGACTCCGCAGAATTCGGTGAATTCTCCCTGACAAGCTATATCCAGACCGTCATGGACGACGAGATATACGGCACAGAAGACTACGAGCAGTTCATACAGGGCTACGAATGGAGAACTCCCTACATTGACATGCTAAACGTCATAAACAACCAGGGCATCGCCGCTGGCCCGAGCATGGTCACGCCAAACGTCGTCTCACTTTTTTCCCTCGATCTGATAAACGCGATACTTACTGATTTCTGGTGCCACCGTGATCTAAGGATGCTTCTAAGGAGCGACTCTTTCTTCGCTCATGGCTGGTGGCAGGGGCTGGTAACGGATGTGGCCTTCGTGGAGCAGTCTGAGCTTCTCCCCCTGCATGTCCAGTACACCAGCAACGACACCTCCGGCGAGACCTACCACTCCGCAGTCGAGACCGCCAGGGACTACCTCCTCGAACTTGCAGACGAGCGTGCGCTCGAACTGGGCATGATAACACAGATGCCATACATGAAATGGAGCATCTACAACAGCTCCAGGTGGGCAGACGCGCCAGGGGAGGGCTGGACGGAGGACAGCTCCATGCTCTATCTCCGCCGCGGCATGCGGCCGGAGTACCTCTACGGCGGCGCGGCCACGAAGATGACCTGCATGATCCCCGGCGGCGAGGACAGCAAGTTCCAGTGGCTGGCAGGATCATACAACATCCATGACGTAAAACGTAAGGATGGTGTCATATCACAGACTCAGTCCGAAACCCCCACCGTAAGATCCTCGGCTACCGCCAAGCCGCTGGGAAATCTCGTGGCAGAAGGCATCCCGCTGCCCCCCAACGATATCCCGATAGTGCTCCCGGTCTTCACAGGCGTCAGGCTAATCCCAGTCTCGATGATGGGGCTCACCTCAATCTATGACGAGGACTACCTTTTCTACAAGTTCCTCAAGTGGCTGGAGACCGTGGACGACATCAATGCGCCGTCATCGTCCCCCCCCTCCGGGACTGAAAATTGGCTCCGTGCATTGCAGAAGCTGGACAACATGTTTTGGAGGCACAGCGGATACAACCCATCCTTCGTATATACCCCTCCAGGCACTGTCCCGACATACGACCCGGCATCCGACACCGGCGCAGGAGTGCTCCAGACTCCTGTCCGCAATCCAGGACTCTCAACGTCTCCCAACGACGGCTACGCCAGGGACGGAGACGGGAACATCATAGGCATATCCTACACCTATGAGGACCGCTGCGACTGGTATCCTTCAGGATCTTCTGGCGGCGGCGGCGGCGGCGGGCCGGGTGTCCTGCATTGATATACTGCGTTCAGAGGAATATTAAGGCGGGAACGTGGCCGGTGGACAGAGAGACGGAGGAATACAAAACCTAAACAAATCCAAAGAGCCAATTTCAACCGATAATCCTTGCGGCGAGCCGATCCCGCAGGGATCAAAGCCCGACGAATGTCGGGAGCGAAGCGGCACCCCGAAAAGTTAAATCTCAAAAAATCTTCTAACCAAAAAAGTGAAAGCTAAGTTAGTCTTAAAGCTTTGTATACAAATATGTTAACTGTAATTTTTGAGATTTAACTGCTTCATTTAGGATAAAAGACGATAAAGGTGCCACCACACCTTTCCCCTCTTGACATTGCCGTGAAATGGGGGATACATTATGCAGTGGCTGTGTAGGGCATGTTTTTGGTCAGGCTATTAAGGACGCGAGATGGAAAAGATATTGGTCGGCAATGGGTTCCCGATGAACCTGCTCAGAAGAAAGATCTCCATCGAGCCCGTGGACATATGCGAATTCCGGAAAAGACTCAAATCAGTCGGCGTGCTCTCTTTCTGGGGCCATGAGAACACCATGGCAATAGCCTCGGACTTCATCGGCGCCGACCTCACCCCCCCACACGACCGCCCGGCGATCAGCCTCGACAAAGAAGGCCTTCCCGTGTATCATGGCACGCAGTTCCGGCAGTGCTATATCCTCTCGGCGGACTATGTCGCCAACTTCAGGCCTGCGATCGGCGAGGAGGTATCAGCCGAGAAGATAAAGGGCTGGACAGCACTGAAGATAGACTGGACATGATCAGCAAGGAGAGATGCCGATGAATTTATGGATGGCTTTCGGCCTTACAGTATTCGCCGGGATGGCGACCGCCATCGGCAGCGGCATCGCATTCTTCGCGAAACGCACGAACTACCGCTTCCTGTCAATAGCCACGGGATTCTCCGCAGGCGTCATGCTGTATGTCTCCTTCGCGGAGATATTCTTCAAGGGACTAGAGGCGCTCGTTGAAAAATACGGCGATATTGCAGGGGCATGGATCAATGCGGCATCATTCTTCGGGGGGATGCTGATGATCGCCTTGATTGACAACCTCATACCTTCCGCGGATAACCCTCATGAGACTCATACCGAGAAGGAAACAGGCCCTCTGCACGACCCGCAGGCCCCACTCC
>CAZANS010000194.1:0-5012 GCA_964486565.1 uncultured Victivallales bacterium | reverse complement strand
TGGTCGATAATGTGAGGGCCCCAGTTCAGCAGTTGGCCGCCGCCACAGCGTATTAACGTCTGCCAATCATCGCGGCGGCTGTAGCTGTTCCGGCGCAGTTTGATCTCATATACGTTACCGAGTTTGCGGGATCGTATGATTTCACGCACGTGATCGAACCCCTCTTCAAACCGACGGTTGTGGCGAATGAACAATTTCCCTTTTGCCCGTGCCGCCGTCGGCTTAAGCTTTAACGCTTCCTTATAATTAACCGCTATGGGTTTCTCCAGAAACACGTGCTTGCCGGCTCGGAGCCCCAGGATGGCATGCGCCACATGATCAGGCGTGAGACTGGCAACGTCCACCACTTCCACGGCAGGATCACGAACAAGATCTTTTGCATCCCGATAGGCTGAACACGGATACTTTTCCGTAAAGCGCTTTAGCCGGGATGGATCAATATCGCAGCAAGCTACGATCTTGAATTTTCCCGTCTGACCTTCCAGTTCCGGCCCGTGCATTCCCCAACCCGCGCGCCCAAGGCCGATGATCCCGATCCCGACAGGTTTCCTTGCCGACATAATTCTTTTCTCCATTGTTTTGGTTATCTCTACCTATGTAACTATTGCAATTTGCACACCAACAGGTTGCCAATTATGTCCACTTATCCCGAGGGGTCAAGCTATTACGGGCGCATGATCAGTTGCCGCCAGTTGACCCGAACAGCGCCAATCTCCTGATAAGAGGTCCTTCCGCCGATTTCGTGATGTTCAACCTGACTTTCGTGTTTATTCAGTAAATTTCCTACGCTCCACCATGGCTTGGATTCCGACCAGTGGCAGTGCAGCACTCGCCAGATAATTCGGAAGTTGACGCTGCTGCTTATAAACCCACTCACAGGCACCACTTTTCTGGAAATCGGCCACCATCTCCACCACGGTCCGATCCGCAAGCTGTGGATCCACAAGATCGAGTGCGCAAACAAACCACCCCGTCGGCGTGGCCCAGTATGCGCCATTCTGATAGGTGTCGCGCTCGCAGCCCTGTTCCCAGTAGACACCGCCGGGCAGATGGCGGATCTGACCGTTCTGCACTACTTGCGAGTAGTTTGTCTTGAAATACATGGCGACTGCCTTTGACTGTTCGTTGTCAGCGACTCCCAGGAAAACAGCAAACGCCGAACCCCAGATATCGTGTTCTTTGCAACGGACGGTTGCCGCACGGAACAAACCAGCTTTGGAATCCCAGAAAACATTCCGAATGCCTGCCGCTACAACCGCTCCTTCCTTCTTCCATATTTCAGATTCCGCTTTGCGCCCCAGTTCATCAAGCAGATCAGCAAGCTGTCGGCACGCCTGCACATACAGGAGCGAACAGAAAAGTTCATCACCCTGTTTCCTAATCATGTCGGTAAAACCGTAAGGACACCGGTCCCATTCTGCCTTTTCATCAATATGAACCAGACGAGTTTCTGCATTGCGCGGAACGGCGTTCATGCACTTCACGAGCGGCCCAATAATCTCCTCCAAAAGTTTTTTGTCATGGGTTTTCCGGTACGTATGCCATGCCACACCAACCGTGAATTGCGAACCATCGGCCACGGGATGTTCACCCATACTTCCATACCCGGGTTGGTAGATGGGTGTTCCGTCAAATTTTACGCAATCCACGCCGGCACCGTCAGCATGCAGGCTCCGGATAAAAAGACGGCAGGCATCCGTCAATTCCTGATCCGTATAGGCATCAATCAAACCTTCCAGCGTATATTCGTAATCCCGAAGCCAGAACGCGTCATATCCGATCCCCACCTGCGGCGGGAAAGCGGCCGTGCCGTCCTTCATGGTACGCCTTGAAGCTCGAATAATCCGGTGGGCTTCTTTCTCCAGCCAGGTAACAGATTCGGTTATGGCGAATAAATCAGATTTCATTTCTAAGCCCCTTTTTCCACCGTTACTGTTATCATCAATGGTATGTCTCCGCAGCAAGAAACTCTCTTCTCTTCTTTTTTCCCGTCTCTCATCTTTCCTGCACTTTAAGTTTCAACACCGTATCAACCTGGTCCCCGTGATCCGGCGGCAGTACAAGCGTTACGCCGGATGCCGTCTGCTCGAACGAAGCCGCGCCGCCCGTAAGCGCCGTAACGCTGAGAATCTTAGCTTTTAACGGGGGCAGGTTCAGCCGGTTGCCGTCCCCTTTCAGCACGTGCACATAAATAGTATCTCCTTTGCTGACGGCTCCGCCCCATTCGCCATTGACCCACGGGCCGCCGCTTGTTCCGTAAATGCTTTCCCCGTATTTCGAAAGCCATTGTCCCATTTTCAGTAATACCGCCTGCTGATCGGCAGCAATCTGTCCCGTGGGAGGTGGCCCGACATTAAGCAGGAGATTTCCATCCCCAGTGATGCAGTTAACCAGCATCTGCAGACACTCCTCAAAAGTTCTCGTCCTGCCGTCCGGCCGGTGTGACCAGCCACCGCCGTCCTTGCAGTGGGTCATTGTCACACAGGATTCCCAGTTGCGGTCCGTCTGGAATTTCCCGATAGTCTGTTCCGGCGTATCGTAGTCGCCGCGCACCAGCGCAGCCAGTGCCGGACTCGGCTTATCCTTCGTAGGCTGGAAGAACCTGCCGGCCCTATCGTTGATCACTATGCCGGGCTGAAGTTCGTTCATCATCCGGAACAGTTCTTCAAACTGATAGTCACCCCAGTTGCCGGCGACATGGTCAAACCACATCAGATCCACCCGTCCGTAATTCGTGAGCAGTTCGCGGACCTGCCCGCGGTAAAATTCGTCGTACTTCCGGTTATCGCCGACGAGGTAATCGGGATGGGTCCAATCCCGTGTGGAATAGTACCAGCCCAACTTGAGTCCGTGCTTATGTGCGGCGTCGGCCAGTTCCCTGCAAATATCCCGCTTGAACGGAGAAGCCATTATGCTGTAGTCCGGGCGCAGTTTCGTGGGCCACATGGAGAAGCCGTCATGGTGCTTGGTGGTGAAGACCACATACTTCATGCCTGCCTCTTTTGCCAGCCGCATCCACGCGTCGGCGTCGAACTCGACAGGCGTGAACCGTTTATAGAGGTTATCGTACTCTTCCGGAGGAACGGTTTCATGGCCGGTCCCGTCGTGCGGGTGTCCAATCCGAGACCAACTGATTTCCGTACCTCTCACGCTTGCGGGGCCCCAGTGAACAAATAAACCGAAACGTGCATCCCGCCACCAGTTCATCTTTGTTTCCAAATTCTGCTGCTGCACCTTCTTGTTCATTTTAAATTACACCTTTCATCTGAAGATAAAAATTTCATTTCTGTGCAAAGAGCTACTATGCAGATCAACATAAGGTGATTCAAGGAATAAGTCAGGAAGAGGCATCCAAACCATAGTGGTCATGTCATTTCGAGAAATCAGGCATCAAGGTGCTGAATAAAAGATTTTTCATGTTTACATTCCCAATCGTTACACCCTTTTTCTCCCGCTCCCACACCACGTTTTTCATTCACTACACTTTACGTTGCTCCCCGGAAACCAGCGTGTACTGTTTGTTTTTCTTCATGAAACATGCAGGTTAACCTTTAAATCTTGCTTTAAGATCGCGCGCGGCCATATCCTCGACACGTTAATTGATGAATCGTTGTTTCAACTTTGTCTAATTGCTGTAACGAGGGAGTCATGAAATGACTATCGAGACATTATTAATATCGGGAGCAAACAATCACGACTGGAAAAGATCATCGCCTTTCTGCCGAGACCTCATGCAGAACACTGGCATGTTCAATGTGAAAGTGACCGAGAACCCCGCGGAAACACTTGCCGACCGCGCCGCGTTATCGAAATATCAACTTTTCTTTTTTGATTACAATGGACCGGACTGGCCGGAAAACGTGAAAAAAAACTTCATTGACGCCGTACAGAATGGAACAGGCGTGTGCATTCTTCACGCGGCCAACAACGGATTCAAAGACTGGAAGGAATTCGAGGAGCTTTGCGCTCTGATGTGGCGCGACGGAACAGGACACGGAGCCTATCATAAATTCGACGTAAAATTCACCGACCGGGAACACCCGATCACAAAGGGACTTCCCACGGTTATGAAAGATCATCCGGATGAATTATACGCCAATCTTGTCCATATGCACAATACACCATATCACGTCATTGCCACCGCTTATTCAAACCCGGAATCGGGCGGCACGGGCAAGGATGAACCGACATTAACCGTGAAAACATACGGCAAAGGCCGCGTGTTTCATTGCATCCTCGGCCATGTGTGGGAAGGTGGCTGTATGGACACTTTCAATAACACCGACTTTCAACGTGTTCTCCTGCGCGGATGTGAATGGGCCGCAACCGGCAAAGTGAAACCATAAAAAATACAATTCATAATGCAATCTGACAGTGATCCACAAGTACAGGACGAAATCATCAGCCGTCGGCGCCATCAAAGATGATTCTGTTAATATGCGGATTCAAAGATGAAAAAAGACAGCTCAATAAAAGGCATGGTTTTTGACATACAGAAGTTCTCGATCCATGACGGACCGGGGATCAGGACGACTGTTTTCCTGAAGGGTTGTCCTTTGAATTGTCTCTGGTGTCACAATCCGGAATCAAAGGATGGAAACGCTGAAATTTCCTTCATCCCTGACAAGTGTATTCTTTGCGGGGCGTGTGTGTCTGCGTGTAAACGAGAGTGTCATGTCATAAGCGATAAACTGCATGGCTATGACCGTTCTGCGTGTATCCGTTGCGGGGCCTGTGCGGAATTATGCTATGCGAAGGCGCTTGAAGTAATAGGCAAAGAAATGACGGTTGATGCAGTTCTGGCTGAGGTTATGAAAGATATCTCGTTCTATGAAACATCGGGCGGTGGAATGACCATATCGGGCGGAGAGCCGATGATGCAGTTCAAATTCACAAAGGCGCTTTTGGAGAAGGCGGCGGGAAACAATCTTCACAAATGTCTTGAGACAAGCGGGTCCGCGTCTTTAAGTCAGTTTGAACAAATCAGATCTCTTGTGGACATTTTTATGTAT
>CAZANS010000193.1:0-5044 GCA_964486565.1 uncultured Victivallales bacterium | reverse complement strand
GGGTGCTTCGCTGTGGAAAGTGCATCGCATAATCGCGCGGATTATGCGACGCGGTTCTCCCGGGCTTCGCGGGAGATTTTTCTTCTTCATCAGGGTTTTACGTTGATAAATCGTGAAAAAACTTTTCAAATCAATGAAGCTGGAGTTGAAACAATTGTCTGACGTGCTATTTTGAGACAAATATTAGCATTAATTTGTCTCATTATATTATGGAATAAAAAATGTACAGCATTGACAAGCAGATACTTAGTAGAATATATGGTCATGGCAAGGGTTGGATCTTTACCCCGATACAATTCAATGATCTCGCAGGACGTTCGACCATAGGGACTGTCTTGCAGCGCCTTAAGGATGCTGGCATCATACGGCAGCTTGCCCGTGGCCTTTACGACTATCCCCGGAATGATTCCCAACTGGGCATGCTAATGCCGTCATCGGATGCAATAGCCAAAGCGTTGGCTGGTCGGGATGCAGCGCGGATTCAGCCTTCTGGAGCACATGCTGCCAACCTTCTGGGGTTGTCGGATCAGGTTCCGATGAAAGTCCTTTATCTAACTGACGGTGCTTCACGTACCGTCAGAGTCGGCAACAGGCAGATCATCCTAAAACGGACGACCCCCAGGAACATGGCGACTGCTGGAAGAGTCAGCGGCCTTGTCATCCAGTCGTTGCGCCATCTAGGACGAGCACATGTTGATGATTCTGTTATTACAAAACTTAATAGGTGTCTTGATGCAGATTCCCGTACTCAGCTTCTGAAAGATATGCATTATGCACCGAGCTGGATTGCGGAGATCATGCGCAGGCTCGGCAATGGAGTCCCCGCATGAGGAATTTCCTTGGACTTCCCGAAGATAGGAGGCGTCTTATCTGTGAACAGGCGCAGGACAAACTGCGTCTTCCTCCGGCAAGCATCGAGAAGGACTTCTGGGTCTGCTGGACACTGAAAAAGTTGTTTGGACTTCCTGAATGGGGTGAACTCCTGACGTTCAAGGGAGGGACATCTCTTTCAAAAGGATGGGGGCTTATAGACCGGTTTTCCGAGGATGTAGATATAGTCATTGACAGGCATGCGCTGGGGTTCGGCGATGAACGATCTCCTGACCAGGCACCCAGCAACAAGCAGATAAAGAAACGGCTTGATGCGTTAAAGGAGGCAAGCCGGGCGTGCGTCAATGGGAAGCTGCTTCCTATGCTCAAGGATTCATTTTCGAGGGAACTGCAAGAAAATGCTACATGGTCGGTAGTATCTGACCCCGATGATCCTGACAGGCAGACATTGCTCTTTGCATATCCCTCGGTTTTTCCCCATAGCAGATCCTATCTCAGGCGGGTGGTAAAGATCGAGATGGGTGCTCGTTCCGACACAGAACCAAAGCTAGACGCAAATATTCACCCATACCTAGCTGATGCGTTTCCGGAAATCCTTACTGACTCTGTCTTTTCAGCCAGGATTGTCTCGCCTGTTCGTACATTCTGGGAGAAAGCTATGCTGCTGCATGAGGAGACATTCCGCCCACAAGGGAAGAAGAGAAAAGCGCGGATGTCAAGGCATTATTATGATCTCTGGTGTCTTATAAATGCAGGGGTTGGCAGTAAAGCTGCGGATGATATAGAGCTGTTCAACCGCATACTGGGGCACCGCAAAGTTTATTTCTCGTATAACTGGGTTGACTATGGGGCGCTGACTCCTAAAAGCCTCGATCTGCTTCCTCCGAAGGAGCAGATGCAGGAATGGCGGTCAGACTACAATTCGATGCGAAGGGAGATGTTTTTCGGAGAGGTACCTGACTTTGAAGACATCATTCGATCTGTCGCAGATTTCCAGAACAAGTTCCGTATGAGATCAGCCTGAAGAAGTGTCCGCAGACAGGCTCCTTAATAAATCGAGTATAAACCCGCTTAGGCATTGCCTCTTTGCCGCTTGATTTTTTCATTTTAGCCGGTATCTTAGTCCCCGGAACCAGAGACATAACGGAGGAATTTTTTCATGGGCTGCCCGGAACTCACAGAAAGGGACTATTCCCGGCTGCGCAACTGCACCGAAAAAACCGCTTATAGCCGGTTTTCTTACACTGTTACCGATGACCAAATCGGTAACAGGAAGACCTACGATACCACCGAAAGTGGCAGCAATGTCCAGAGCGTCTACTCGGCAAATTCCCTCAATCAATACACGTCAATAGGGTCAATGGGGTCAACATGGTCACCCACACACGACGACGACGGCAACATGCTCACCATGGATCTCGCCAGCGGCGAGTGGTCTGCCACGTATAACGGGGAAAACCGGCTCGCCGCCATAGAAAATTCCAGCAAACGACTGGAATTTTCTTATGATTACATGGGCCGCCGCGTCGAGAAGAAAGTCTACTCAGGGAGCGTCGGGAATTGGGTATTGGACGAGCATTCCCGATTCGTCTATGATGGGTACTTGCAGATAGAAAAGCTCGACGCGCTCAACAGCAACGCAGTTATCCGCAAACGCATCTGGTCCGACGGCAAGGTAATCTGCGACATCCACGGCTCGACTGCTTATTACGCCCTCGGCGACGCGAACAAGAACATCACGGAGTACATTGACAGCACCGGCGCGATCCAAGCCCACTTCGAGTTCTCCCCCTTCGGGAAGATCACCGTGGCCTCGTGCACCGACCCGGACGACTTCGACTTCAGGTTCTCATCCGAGGTCTTCGAACACGAAACCGGCCTCGTATATTACAACTACAGATATTACTCACCGGAATTGGGGAGGTGGTTGAGCAGGGATCCGATAGGGGAAAACGGTGGGGAAAATCTGTATGGGATGGTTTGGAATTCACCTTTGTCTTTGATTGACTATATTGGCCTTTTCAACTTGATCTTCCGTGGAAAATGGGATCCTGAGGAGAAAAAACAAATAGAATTAATTATTGATCAACTTGAGATTAAAACTCGGCAGCTGAAAGAAGATATTGAAAAGAAGATTAAAGAAATTGAAGATTGTGAGGAGTGCAAATTGCCCGAGGGTTTAGATGATTTAAAAAGATTTTTAGACAGGTTGAATAAGATGATTGAAGGTTTTGAAAGTAAGACTCAAAAATTAATCTTCGAAAAAAAGGATTTTGGTGGACGTGATACAAAAATTGCAGATGCCGGTTTTTTCGCATTGATGCCGACATGGGTAATACGCCTAAACGAAAACCCGGATAGGGGATTCTTCGATCCTACTGTCTCAAATGCAGATCGGGATTCAGCTGTTTTTCACGAGACGAGTCATTTTTATGGAACAAAAGACCCCCACGAACCCCATGAATCCTTATTAGAAAACGCACACATGATAGATAAATATATTAACACAACACCGAATTGGGACAATGTGCTTAAGGAAGACAGAAGATATAAAGAGCTTATAAGACAAGAACGGGTGAGAAAACTTCGGGGTGGCTCAGGTGGAATGCCTGTTATGAAATGACAAATTAATACGACTGGGAATTTCTGGGATTTGAAAATGCGACATCCTTTTACAGACATGTCAGTGATTGTGACGTTGATTATTGGTGGAGTATTAATTCTTCTTACTTCGAAGCTATCCCCCATTCCAAAGAAAAGTATATTTATATTTGCAACAACATTGGCATGGGGTGCTCTTATCTTCGGCTTTTTTCAATCTACACATAAAGGGTTTCTACCCCATCCCCATCTTTTTATTGTAGAGAATTGGACACATATTTTGGGCTGGGTGTTTGGGATTTGGTTTTCACTGGTATCGCTGCGTTCTGGCAACAAAATTGTAAAATTATCTGGGAAAGTTTCTCTTTGTTTAAATTGTATTTGTGTTCTTAGTATATTGCTCAATTTCCTAGATATTTTTTTGGGAGCTTAGGGCCACTCGAGTTCCCGATGAGGCTGAGGACTGAAGCTGAGAATAGCGGAAAACCATAGCGGGTGTTAGCCGTTGACTTGAAACCGTCCCGCCCGTCTTGGGAGTGAATATGTCCCGTTAGGGACTGTTTTCGAGCCCTTTGCGGCATCCCCGGGGGCTTATGGATTTCCAGGCTCTTATTTTATTGAATCCGCCTTTGCCTCCTCTGAAGGGAGAGATAAGCAGTTTTTTGAGACAAATCTTGAAATCTGCTTGACGTGTGCGATATTAATGTCATGACTCACGGGCAGATAGACAGGATGAACCTTTGTCTTAACCGGATGGTGGCAAGGCGTATTGAGGCGGACCCTGAAAGGAGGGGCTTGCGTGTTGCCCTTGCAAATATCAGGCGATGGCGTAGGAGGGGATTGCGGAGCCCGCTGAATGAGGAGTGGGAGTCCATCATATTGTCTGGGGACTGGCCTAAGATTAGGCGCTATCTTGTTTCAACCACCGACAAGGCCGTCCAGATGCAGCAGAACTCACCATTCAGGAACGTCCTCCCCATGGAGCTGCGCAAGAGGATCAGGGAGAAGTTTTCAAGATGAACAGGAGTCAGTTTGATCAAATTCTGCTGAAGGCGATTGAGGTGGCTCATGGTAAGATTATTGTAATAGGCAGCCAGGCGGTCTTTGCCTCGACCAAAAAAGTCCCTGACACGGTTGTTTTTTCAGAGGAGGTGGATATTTGTCCGGAAGACATAAGCGATGCTGAGGTGATTGAGAGGGTTACGGGGGACATGTCGGATTACTATGCCAAGAATGGTGTCTATGTTCATGCGCTTGAAGACGCTGATCGCCATGTTCTGACCGAGGGCTGGAGGGAAAGGCTTGTCCCGTATGAAGTAAAGGGCGGATCCAGGCAAAAAAAGCACCTTGTACAATGTCTCTCACTTATTGATCTATGTGTCAACAAGCTTTGTTTTGGGCGGGAGAAAGACATAGAGTTCGTGAGATTTTTTCTTAACTCGGGAAAGGTATCAAAAAACATGATATCGTCACTCGGGGTACGTGGAAATTTCCGGAAGGCGATTGAGCGAAATCTTGCGAGGGTTTCTAATCAATAAAATCCTCAGTCCGAAAGAATATTGGTGCCAGTTCGCATAATAAATTGTTCAACAAGTATTTGCAATAAAATTAT
>CAZANS010000192.1:0-5052 GCA_964486565.1 uncultured Victivallales bacterium | reverse complement strand
ATCTTGCAGGCTCGTTTTTGTGTTGTCTGCCACGGTGGCGGACAGCAAGTGATATGACCACACCCGCTGTGGTCGCAGCTCCGAAAGGGTAGAGTCGTGAAGGCAGAACTGTTGTGGTGGATTGCTCCGATAGCCTCCGTGCTATCTCTGGTGTTCGCATTTCTCTTCTACAAGAAGATGATGTCCGCGGACGAGGGGACGGACATGATGAAGGAGATCGCGCAGCATGTGCGTGAGGGGGCGATGGCCTACCTTTTCAGACAGTACAAGGTCGTGGGAATAGTGTTTATTGTTCTTATGTTGCTGCTGGGTGTCTTGGCGTTTTTTGGGGTTCAGAACCCGTTTGTTCCATTTGCGTTCATCTCCGGTGGGTTCTTTTCGGCCCTTTGCGGATATATCGGGATGAAGACCGCCACCAACGCCAGCGCGCGCACTGCGCAGGGGGCGAGCAAGAGCCTGAACCAGGGTCTCCAAGTCGCTTTCCGTTCTGGAGCGGTGATGGGGCTTGTCGTTGTCGGGCTGGGACTGCTTGACATCTGTTTGAAGTACCTCTTGCTCGACAAGCTGGTCTACACGCCAGAAAACATGGCCAACGGCTGGTATCTTTTCGGCATGAAAAACATCATAATGGTCCCTGAGGGCTGCACGCAGATGGAGAAGATGATACACATATCCACGACTATGATCACCTTCGGTATGGGGGCATCCACCCAAGCGCTGTTTGCCCGTGTCGGTGGCGGAATATATACGAAGGCTGCGGATGTCGGGGCGGATCTGGTAGGGAAGGTCGAGGCAGGAATTCCCGAGGATGACCCGCGCAACCCTGCCACGATCGCCGACAACGTCGGGGACAACGTGGGCGACGTTGCCGGCATGGGCGCGGATTTGTACGAGTCCTACTGCGGCTCGATCTTGGCGACTGCGGCTCTCGGCGCGGCGGTGGGGGCAAGCCATCAGGACTTGAACATGGCGGTGAACCTAGTGGCCGCCCCGATGATAGTCGCGGGCATAGGCATCGCACTCTCGATCGTAGGGATATTCATGGTCAAGACCCGGGAGGACGCATCTCAGAAGGCTCTGCTCAGGGCACTTCTCATCGGGACGCTTGGCAGCTCCGCGCTGATACTTGTGGCCGTGGCGGGACTGGCGCAGATGACACCATTTGTGACATGGGGGATATTCGGATCGGTAATATCTGGTCTGCTTGCAGGAGTACTCATAGGCCAGTTCACTGAGTACTACACGTCAGACGAGTACAAGCCGACAAGAGGCATAGCAGAGCAGGCCAATATGGGTGCTGCTACAGCCATAATAGACGGCATAGCGACCGGGATGTACTCGACTGGCGCATCCACTATCGTGATCGTGATCGGGATACTTTGCGCGTTCGGCTTCGCGGGTGGATTCACCGACCCCGGGATGGGTCTTTACGGGATAGGTTTCGCCGCGGTAGGGATGCTTGCGACCTTGGGCATCACACTCGCGACGGATGCATACGGCCCGATAGCCGACAATGCCGGCGGAAACGCCGAGATGGCCGGGCTTCCTTCCGAGGTTCGTACGAGGACCGACGCTTTGGATGCACTGGGGAACACAACTGCGGCGACGGGGAAGGGGTTTGCGCTGGGCTCTGCCGCGCTGACCGCCTTGGCTCTGCTTGCAGCTTATGCGGAGGAGGTGAAGATATGGGTTGGGAAACTTGCGAATTCCGCACCCGACTCGATCTTCCGGCTAGGCGAGGTAGGTTTCACGACTGACAGTGCCAAAGTCAGCGACTCCGTGATCTTGGTCACGATGGCCACGATCAAAGACCTTGCCAGGGCATACGATCTGACGATAATGAATCCCCTGCTGCTTTGCGGAATGTTAATTGGCGGCATGATGTGCTTCATCTTCTGTGCGATGACGATGAAGGCTGTCGGGCGCGCGGCTGGCGCGATGGTCAACGAGGTGCGCAGGCAGTTCAAGGAACATCCCGGAATTATGGACGGGACGGAGAAGCCTGACTATGCACGTTGCGTTGACATATCTACCGTAGGGGCGCAGAGGGAGATGATAATTCCTTCGCTCCTTGCCATCGTGATCCCGGTGTCTACCGGCCTGGTGCTTGGAGTTGCCGGGGTCATGGGCTTGCTCGCTGGTGGTCTGGTTTGCGGGTTTGTCCTGGCCACGATGCTGAACAATGCCGGCGGTGCCTGGGACAACGCCAAGAAATATATCGAGAAGGGTGCCCACGGGGGCAAAGGCTCACCGACGCACAAGGCAGCGGTTGTGGGCGACACGGTGGGCGACCCCTGCAAGGACACCTCCGGCCCCTCCCTCAACATTTTGATCAAACTCATGACGATCGTCAGCGTGGTATTCGCCCCGGTCGTCGTCAAGTTCTCGCCGATTATCCAGAGACTTCTCGGGATGATAGACTGAGGATCCGAAGGTATATATGAAAATACTCCTCACAGGAGCTTCCGGCAGGCTCGGGAAGGTCGTCTGGGAGCGCCTGCTCAGCGACGGTCACGTGGTTGTTGCCGCCGACTGCAGGTACAGGGCAGGGCTTCCCGGCAGGTTGGATGTAGCCGACCTGACCGAGGAGACTTGCTGCTACCGCTTGCTTGAGGGTTGCGAGTCCCTCATCCATTTGGGCAACATCCCGAACATGAGTTCGCATCTCACGCCACAGGAGCTTTTCCGCAGAAACGTCAGCACCAACATGAATATCTTCACAGCAGCCAAGGAGATGGGTGTCGCCAAGATCGTCTTTGCGAGCTCTATTCAGGTTTTTGCATGGAACCCTTATTATGATGATGCCTGCGACACGCCTGTCAGCAGGCTTCCATATCTCCCTGCCGACGGGGACATCCCGGCATCGCCGGGTCATGCCTACGGGCTCAGCAAGCAGGTTGGCGAGGACATTCTCCGCAATCTGGCCATGCTTAACCCGCAGGGCGACTACGTGTCCTTGCGTTTCCCTCACCTTCTGCAGAATGATTACGACATCGAGAAAACAACAAAGTATTGGCAAAGATTCACGAAGTTCAACGCCAAGTCCATTGATGAGTTGTCTTCATTTCTTGTGATGACAGACGCTGCGGCACTGCTAAGTGCTATTCTGGAGAGAAAGCTGCCCGGATACCGTCAGTATTTCCCGGCGGTGTGCTCAACGCCAAAGACGAGCATACCAGAAACACTGAAGACTTATTTCTGCGATGTCCCCCTGCGCTGCGAACAGGAGAAGATGCATTCCCTCATTGACATCTCGGCTATATGCTCGGACACCGGCTGGGAACCTTGTGAATCAATGAAGATCAAGAGCACACTCGAAGAGCAGATGTGATACGTTTACCGTGCGCCTTCTCGGTTTCAGATATCGAGGCTAAATCCTGCTGCAGAATCAAGAGTTCCAATTACCAGCAGGCGATGAAGTCTGTCAATTTGGAGGGCAAGACGTCGGTTGACAAGTGGGGGTCGAGTTTCGACATCTGTAGAAAAATAGAAACTTTTCCCGTTTCAGACCTTGACGTCGCTTGTCACGATGGTAGCTTAGCTCTGTTCCAGCCCAAGTTCCGCACTAAAAAAATGGAAAATTTTTTTTGAGTTCAAAATCTCAATCACCTAATTATCCATGATTTGTAAGTCGTTGATTATCACAGCAAGGAAAACCGCACTGATTGTCCCTTACTGTCGATGGGTTTGGTGCTGGACGGCGAGGGCTTCGTCCTGACCCACAGGGTTTTTCCTGGCAACATCAACGACAGCAAGGGGATTTGCAGCATTTATGCGGCGGCGAGCGTCCTCTGGTGGTGCTGGACGGTGGCATCGCCAGCGCCTGATTTACGATTTGCTGGGCATTGATGGGTTAGAATGCCAGCCGTAAGGCTGGCGATCCATTTCTACAGGACAGGGACGGAGTGTTTTCCTCCACAGCATCACAGCATTACGGCATTACCGGTTGTTGGTTGTTGCCTTCCCTGAAACCTGACACCTGAAACCCGTTGCCGGTTAACGGTTCACGGTTCCCGATTATTTTTTGTCCAGCAGCAGGAATGCCACTGCCTCTGAGACGTCCTTGACAAAGTGGAATTTCAAACGTTTTTTGACCTCTTCGGGGACATCCTGGAGATCCTTGTGGTTCTCCTCTGGAAGGATGACGTCCCTTATCCCTGCGCTGAGTGCGGCTATCACCTTTTCCTTTATGCCTCCGACCTCGGTGACCTTTCCTCTGAGAGTTATCTCGCCGGTCATGGCACATAGAGGTTTGACGGCCCTGCCTGTCAGATGAGAGGCTAGGGCGATGAAGATCGCGATGCCCGCCGAGGGGCCGTCCTTTGGGGTGGCACCATCGGGGACATGGATATGGATGTCGTGGCCGGCAAAGAAATCGTTCTCGATCTTCAGGACTCCTGCGCGGCTCCTGACAAGGCTGCATGCTGTCTGGGCGCTCTCCTTCATCACATCCCCCAGAGAGCCTGTGAGCTGCAACACGCCCTTGCCCGTCATCGTCGTAACCTCGACATCAAGGATTGTGCCGCCGACGCTTGTCCATGCCATGCCGACAGCCGAGCCGACCTCTGGCTTTGACGAAGCCTCGTCGCGGAGGAACTTCCTCGGCCCCAAATACTCCTTCAGGTCACTCGGGTTGAGGACTGTGCGCGACTTCGGGTCAATCTGCCTTTCGACGATCTTACGCGCCACCTTCCGGCATGCCGTGCCTATAGCGCGCTCAAGCTTCCTGACACCCGCCTCGCGCGTGTACATGGATATAATCTCGTCAATCGTCGCAGCCGGGAAGAAAAGCTGCCTCTGCCTCAACCCGTTATCCTTGAGCTGGCGAGGGACCAGGAAGCACTGTGCTATATGCCGTTTCTCGCTCGCGGTATAGCCTGGCAAGTGTATCAGCTCCATACGGTCGAGCAGCGCCGGTGGGATGGTGTCGGTTATGTTCGCCGTGGCGATGAACATCACGGAGCTAAGGTCGTAATCCAGCTCGATATAGTGGTCGTTGAATGAGTTGTTCTGCTGCGGGTCGAGCACCTCGAGCATGGCAGCCGATGGGTC
>CAZANS010000191.1:0-5053 GCA_964486565.1 uncultured Victivallales bacterium | reverse complement strand
GGGATTTTTATAGCTATCTCGATTTTCTGTTCTTGGCAGTATCTCTCGACTCTGTCGTCACCCGAGTCGCAACGGTTCAGGACGACGCAATGGGGTTTGCGGATCTCGCGGATTGTCTCGACGGCGATTTTGAGGTCGTGCAGCCCGAAGGGCGTGGGTTCGGTGACGAGGATTACAAAGTCTGCCTCCGAAACTGCCGCGACCATCGGGCAGGAAGTGCCAGGGGGGGAGTCCACGATCACTAACCCTTCGCGTCCTGACACGGATTTGAGCACTTCCTTGATCAGGGGCGGTGAAATTGGCTGCCCCACCTCGAGGGTGCCGTCGGCAAAGAACAAATCACCGATTTTGGCACTCCCAATCCTGCCTATAAGCTTGTCCTTCTCGCTTATGGCTCCTTTGGGGCATATCTTCGCGCAGCCGCCGCAACTGTGGCACAATTCATTGAACACCAGAGTTTTTATGCCCAGGGAGGCTATCGCGTTGAACTGGCAGAACCTGGCGCATGCGCCGCAGTTGTCGCATAGGGAGTCGTCAATATGTGGCACGGGCACGAACACTTCCCGGGTTTGCCTCGGCTCTTGGAACTTTAGGAAAAGGTGGCAGTTGGGCTCCTCGACATCGCAGTCGAGCAGCGACACCTGCCCCTCGGCGCTGAGCGCCAAGGCTACCGAGAGCGTCGTCTTCCCAGTCCCCCCCTTTCCGCTTGCAACAGCAACAATCAACGTCGCCTCCCTTTGTTCTCCGAGTCAATCTTGTCGAGGCCGTCCTGCCAGCCATTCGTCGTGCTCTCGATCCGGTCGAAGAGCGCCGTGTAAGGCTTGATGTCCAGCAAAGGGGACCCGTCGAGCATGTCCGCACCGGAGAACTTCAGTATCAGATTGTCACAGCTTGTCAGCCTGACTATGCTCAAGCCGATGCGATTCGGCCGGCACGGGGCACGGGTGGCGAAAACCCCTCTTTCGATGTCCTGCAAAAACGGTTTGACAATAAGCTTTTCTGAAGATTCCCTGTCGAACAAATACACTAGATAGATGTGTGAGAACCCCGATAGATCCTGCAGTCCTGCGCCATATTCGGGGTACACCTCAGCTTTGCCCTCGAAGCTCTCCGCGAAACAGGGCTGTATCGGGGTCTTTTGCTTGTCTGTATGCGGCGTTTTTATCACACCAATCGGCTTGACAACAAACTCATCCATGATTTATTCTTTCTTTTTAGATAAATTTTGCCTGCAAAAATTTATTACCAGTGCCCGTCAACGTCTGCCCCGGCAAGCTGGGGCAACTCGCCTTTCTTGAAGGCGTCCAAGGCCTCGGCAACACTGCCGCGGGATTCGCAGGTGTAGACCTTGATCCCGGCGGCGTCGAGGGTCATGAATGCCTTCGGGCCGCAATGTCCGCTGACAACACACTGTACGCCTGCATTCGCCACGTTCTGCGCTGCCTGTATCCCTGCGCCCTGGGCCGCGTCGAGGTTCTGGGTGTTGTCAACCACCTCCAAGCTATCGTCGCTGTCGTTGAAAACGATGAATTTACGGCATCTGCCGAATCTTGTTTCGAATGGGGACTCGAGCGAGTCTCCCGAGGAGCTTAAAGCTATCTTCATTGCGATTCCTTTTCAATTTCCTGAAGCCTTTTTTTAATATCTGAGAGCTCGCCTTCGAGGCTCTTCACGCAGTTCTCGAGATACGCCTTCTCGTCCTGCGCGCCTGGCGCCTGCTGCGGATATTGCATCGCCGCACCACCGTTGGGCGCGCACCATGCTCCTCTCCCCCTCCCGGGAAGCCCCGTGGCATGGTACATGTTGCGCCAGCCCCTGCCTCCTCCACGCCCTCCGAACCCTCTCCCGAGACCCGGATTCATATATCCAGGCGCTTCATAGCCGGCGCAGAATCCCGCGCCACGTCCTGTCATCTGACCCATACCAGATGGTCCTGACCCGTCTCCTCTAGGCATCACATACCTCCTTACTTTAAGTGTTGTCTAACTCATGACTTTAGATGAACATATGTCCATAATATGCCCTTTGCAAGCGCGAAAGCGAAAAAAAAAGATTTTTTTTGAAAAAGAATGTTTTTGTGCTAGAGCCAGTTTCAAAACTCCGCGTGAACCGCGTTGGGAGCGCAGGTGCGGCAGACGGTGCGGCTGCTGAAGTCCCGGGGGACACGGCGAGACTATCCTTCTTGTCGAGGACGAGACGGCGATTCTCGATCTCGCATGTCTGATACTCTAGAACCTTGGTTACAAAGTCATTCGGCATAGCGCACAGAGGTGTGCTGGACGCCGATGTGTTATCGGAAAAGCCGCGCCACGGTCAGCGGCCAGTAAAAGCGGTGCTGTGGCGGCAGCACCGCAGTCCAAAGACGGCTTATGCCGTCGTTTCATGCGCCGCAGGCTTTGGACTGCGCAACTGCTTTTCCAGTCTTCGTGACAACCGGCGATGGAGAAAAACCCTTTCCTTGCAACTTTAAATCTTTGCCGCGTTATGTTGCACGCAACATAACGCGACAAAGGGAGGGAACGTTGTAAGCGGGGCGGTTAAGCGGGTGGAGCAAGTGTGCGTCATTGAATACACGTGAGCAGGATGCTCCCGCCACTTCGGAAAACCACTTGCCACTGGTTGTTGGTTTTCCTGAAACCTGACACCTTCCCCTTCCCGTGTCTTCATTTGCCCCGTGTTTGGCAGGACTATTCCGGGATGAGGTGGTTGTCGATGATATCCTTGATGGATACTGTCGCGGCGCAGACGCATTCGTCTGCGGCGCCGTAGTAGATGGTGAGTGTACCGTCGGCGTTGTCAACCAGCCCGCTGTGGAATATGACATTGGGCAGGAAGCCCTGGGTCTCGTAGGGGGCTTCAGGATAGAGGAAGGGGTTTTTGCTTCTTGCGATCACCTTCCATGGCTTGTCGAGGTCGAGCAGTATTGCTCCTGTGCAGTATCGAGTGTTGTGGTCTGAGGCGTGGTAAAGCTCCAGCCATCCCGAGTCGGTTTTGAGTGGCGCCGCTCCGCATCCCACGCGTTCGCTGTCCCACATGCCTGCCCTCGGGGACAATACAAGCTCGTGTCGGCCCCAGTCTAGGAGGTTTTCCGATGATGCCAGCCATATCGAGGGTGTCCCGAGGTGCTTTGTCGAGGGCCTGTGGAAGGCATAGTATCTCCCGCCGATCTTCTCGGGGAATATCGCGATGTCCTTGTTGTCCGGGGCGAAGATGTTGCCCAGTCGCTCGAATTCGCGAAAGTCGCAGGTCCTCGCCAGCGCCGTCAGGACCCCGGCGGGGGATATCGCGCTGTAGTTGATGTAGAACGCGCCCTCGATGAACGTGATCCTCGGGTCCTCGATGCCGTATGTCTCGTACAGGGTCTCAGGCATCATCGCCGGGGAGTCGGATACGACGTACTTCCCCGATTTCCCTGGCACGGCGACTCTGATATGGCTTATGCTCGTGAGATAAGTCTCCCCCTTGTAGCTGAATACCCTCGGGTCGCTCAATGTCAGATCCGGGTCGTCGCAACTGATGTACATCGGCTCAATCTCGCCGGCGGCGGTGTCTAGAATCGCCGTCGCCACATACCCATCACGCGGCACGGGCCGCTCGGCCACACGCACAAGCAGCAGGTCTTTGCCCTCAAAGCGTGTCGCGCCGGGGTTGAATGCGCACATCACCTCGAAGTCCTCACGTGTCGGCCTCACATCACCAGGGCATACTATCGGGTTGTCCTCAAATCTTTTTACCATCTATCTCTCCTTTTAAGTTGCATAATAAAGCGCACCACCCCTCTTTGTCAAGAGGTATGATCCTAAATAAAGCAGTGGCGCTGGCGAAATTCCTGCACACTGAACCCCCAATCTCCTTATCTCTGGCGGGCGGATGCGTCTCAAATTTCAGACATCCTTCGGCTTGAAAAGCACGACAAAGGAACATATGTTCGAAAAGCAGTGGCGAAGGGCAGGCGGGATACATTGCACTAGTTTGATAGGGTAATATCCCTGTGATATTGAAGGGCCCGACGGGTTGCGTCAAGACACGGTTTGTGGAGCACATGGCGTATGTGCTTGATCTTCCTCTGATCACCGTATCGTGCCATGATGACTTGACAGCGGGGGACCTTGTGGGGAGGTACATATTCAAGGGTGATGAGACGGCATGGGGGTGCCCGGCAAATAGTGTCCGTATTATCCGACTTTCAGGTTTAAAGGTGCCGATCCCGATAGGGATTTCGATTTCGATTACAAGGCAGAACACAGATTCTCAATGGACCTCCCAAATACAGGCGCTAACCGCGCGGAGGGATGCTCCCTCCACTTTGGAAGGGTCGCGCCACGGTTAGCGGCCAGCAAAAGCGGCGCTGTGGCGCCAGCACCGCAGTCCAACTGTGTCCTGTTCGCCTCAGGCGGATCCGGCGTAGCAAAGCGAAGTGGGAAGCTCGAAGAGCGAAGCCGAAAGACGGCAGATGCCTTCGTTTCATGCGCCGCAGGCTTTGGACTGCGCAACTACTTTTCTAGTTGCGCTTTGGGACGGAGTATTACACCCGTGGTCGAATTTGCCCGAAGCCCACGCTAAAGCTGTGAACTCCGACAGGTGGAAAAGCTCTGCGATATTATTGAAAACGTCGAAATTCTCCCCGTCTCCGCCATCGTCCACCGACCACAGAAGACGACACGATGAATCGTGGACTCCAAAATGATCAGCGACATGCGACATGCGACCAGCGACGCGGATGTAACGGCATGAGCAACACACCGTCCCTGCTGTTTTCGCGGTTGCAATTAGCTGAAGCAGGTGTTTTTCCCGGAGAAAACGCCGCTTACATCCATGAGGCGGCAGGGCACCGAAAGATTCGATAGTGTCGGGAATCCGCCGAAAGCGCTAAGGAGTGAGCTGTGCTCCGCACAGTGTGAAAGCGGCGACGAGAACGGATGACGATTGGCAAATGTTAAACAGCAACACCGCTCCACATGCCACCGATTGCCGGTTCATGGTTATTGATTAGGGCGAAAGATTAAGTTGAAAGATTAGGGTTTACTGCAAAACTGCAACACAGCAATACAGC
>CAZANS010000190.1:2471-5060 GCA_964486565.1 uncultured Victivallales bacterium | reverse complement strand
CCATGTGTATCTTTCCCACTGTCATAATTTAATTGAAAAGCCTTGACATCATCAACTTCTATAAGACCCGTACCAGATGCTATATGGAATGTCCCGGAAATAAACAGGTCACTATCATATTCAATTACAGGGATTTCATCAATATAAGCTTTCACCTTGAAGCCGTCCTCGATGCTCAAGCCCAGCTTTATCCAGCTGCTTATCGGGGGGCGAAGATTCCGCCACCTATGCACATGTTTCCAGGTCCCGTCTTTTAGTTTTTCTGATAAGATAAAACGTTTTTCCGGCAAGTCCCATCCAAATCTTATCTGATTTCCATTGTTTTTCCCTTGAATCAGGGCAAATGATCCTGGAAGGGAGTTTATGTCCTGCACCTGTGAAGTCTGAGGAACTCCGAAAAAGAAATTCGCTTCGACCTGATAGTTCAGATAATCAGCATTGCCATAACTTAATAATCCATCCAGAGCCCCCCTGACAGAAAAAGGGTTTACAGTGCGGGGAAGGGCTTTTTCTAAAAGCTTATCACGATCATCGTCCAATCCGGCGCCGTATTGATTTAATTCCCAGTTCCCCGAAATTGCACTCCAGTTGCTGTCGGCGAACAGATTTGACCGCATGAAACTGTCAGCCATATTGATCTCAGGATAGTTTATTTCACATAGTGGCGGAGTCAATAAGTACTGGGTCAGGTAATAAAAAGTAAAGCCTTCTAAATCAATTTTTGCCCTCTTTCCATCAATATAAAGGCCAACGCAAACTTTATTGAAAAGAAATTCCAATTCCTTTTCCATCCTGCCCAGTTCATTGCCGTCAGAAATTATTACACCGTTGTCATTAACATGAAAATATGAATCATCGGCTGAATTTCTAGCATAGACCTGATATTTATCGAGAATGGATTCAGGCAGTGAGATGGACATTGGCTTCTCAGACACGGGGAATTGGATCAGATGAAAATATCCCTTCAGCAGAGAAACTTCATACTGCTCAATTCCGGATTGCTTACAGAAAGGAGGTTTGACAATAAATAAAAGAGCGAAGCCGAGAAAAACAAATATGATAAATGTGATTGAAAGTTTTCTGATAAGAATTTTGTTTTTCATCATGTGCAGAGATTACATGTGTTGAGAGCGAAGTTCAAGTATGGAACGCAGGTTTTTTCACTTTTTTGGCAAGCTCCCCCCGTTCCGGCTCCATAACCTCGATGTCCTTACATTCGGGAAATTGAAATGGCATCATGCCAGAAGGGTAGAGGTCATGGGGCATGGGAAGGAATGAAAGCGGTGGTGAAATACAAACACCGCCTGTCTGCGTGTGGACACGCACAGGCAGGCAGTCCAACTGTGTCCTGAGACTTGTGCGGCGTAGCGCAGAGCGCGAAGCTGGAAGCTCGCAGAGCGAAGTGGGAAAGGCTGCTGATGCCGTCGTTTTTTCACATATCCAGGCGATTATGGTTCGCTTTGTCGGTTCTTACGCGCCGCAGGCTTTGGAGTGCGCAACTTTTTAGTTGCGCTTTGGCTTAGACGCACAGCCATGGCGGGACGACATGGCCCACGGAAGACGCTGAGGGCGGGACGACCTCAGCCCACTTCGCGGACACGGAACCATGTCCTCCCACGCCTGCCCCTTGATACCGCGCTACAATTTACCCTGAAACCTAACGCGCTCTTCACCCACTGAGGTTCGAAGTACGGTGCAAGAGGCTGGTTGGAGTCAGATGTGCCTATTCAATATCCAACACGGAACTCCCAATGTTCATCGGAAAGAAAAATGCGGAATACACAAATCAAAGCCATTTCCCAAAATGAAACCTATGCCCTCTGTTTTGGAATTTTGAGATTTGAATTTCGGATTTGTTTCGGGTTTAGGCATTAGGATTAATGAAATACGATGCCCAGATATTTTAAAATCCACCGGGTCTCCATTTTTGTCTGTTATACTGTTGCGAAATCCGCGATGAGGTGGGACAGGTGATTCCATGCTTGGGCACTGTTCCCGAATCTTGCGAAAAGGCAAGCGACCCATGAACGGCTCCAGCCTGTATGCCCGCCTCCTGCCGCGAGCCTCATGTCGAGAGAAACTTGAGCGGCCTTCCATAGTTCTGGAGTTCTTTCAGGATCAAAGGAGTCGCCGGGATAAACACCGACGAGATGGGACAGATGCCGATGTCCAGGTTCGGCTTCCTCGAATTCTTCATTCCATTCGAGAAGCTGCCCATGTTTTCCAATCTTGACTGGTGGACGTTTTTCGAGCATCCTTTGCCAAGACTTCTGCTTTTCGTGATCGCGGTCAAGGATTTTCGCTGTCTTGAGTGAATATTCAAAGGCGTTCTGAGCGAAAATGACATCCATTGCGGAAGAGACGCATAGAGTTACCGGGAGTTCCCCACCAAGCGAGAATCTGTTTTCAGGGGACTGAGACGGCACGATCTGCATTGTCCCGTTTTCATCCTCGATCAGATATGATTTATAGAATGCAGCGACTTCCTTGAAGAAGGGGTATGCGCGATTCTCCAGGAAATCCCTGTCTAGGCCATATTCGTAATGCCACCAGAAATGCTGTGCGAGACAGGCAGCTGCGCAGATCCAT
>CAZANS010000190.1:0-2461 GCA_964486565.1 uncultured Victivallales bacterium | reverse complement strand
CATACCGATGGCTGTACACGCGACGAGAAGATAACGTCCATATTTGAAATAGAGCTCGACAATCCCGGGATCGGAGTCCCCATCCTTCATCGCCTTCAGCCTCTCAGCGACAGGGAGTTTGGATTGGGGGACTTTTACATCCAGGCTCAAAGCCCCGTAGAATTTTCTATAGGAGGATTTGTGTGTGCGGAGAATGGTTTTCCAATCCTTGTCGGGCCATTGATAGGAGGAGATTTCCTGGGCGGGAGCAATTGCCTTTGCCGAAGTCCCGATGTTGACTGCAAATATGATTTCAGTTGCATCGGAGATTCGGAAGTTCTAGAAAGACGGAATTCGGCGGAGAACGTTTTTGTGGATGTAAGTCTTCCGAGAATAAGGTCATAGCCGATATGCGCCAAATATTCTCTTTTGAATCCGGCTGCGTCAGCGACATATTCCACTGTCGCTATCGCGTCATCCAGGTCCAGCTCCCTCCTGTAACCTGAAACAGCACCATGAGGAATATTGAAGAACAAATCTCCTGCCGGCTGATAGGGGTCGACACAATGCGGTATTTCCTTGCGCCTGCGCCCCCCTCCTCCACCGAACGCCTCATTCCCCCTGAGTGTTCCATCCTCGTATTTTCCGGCGAGAAGAAGCCCCCTTGCCTCCTCCAGGAGATGCGCCGCCTTCTGCGGTTCACGGCATCTGCCCTTTCCTCTCTAGAGCCATTCGTGGTTCAGTGCTATCCTTTCCTTTTATTTTTTGCCGCTCAAATGACTAATAAAAATTCTGTTTCCCATCGTGGAGCGAGATTACATGTGCTGAGAGCGAGGTTCAAGTATGGAACGCATAAAAAGGGGAAATTCAAGGGATTGTGTACGGCTCTTCCAATTTCCTTTAAATGCACTATCTTAACAGCTCGACCTAAGCTTTTGTACAAACATGAGAAGGAGAAGTGCCGCGCAATGCCATGGACTGTGTCAACATATCTGCTGGTATACCTCGTGCTCACGCTCGTGAGCCTGAGATTTATGATCGGCCAGAAGGCCAGGCTGCCCCTTCTGCTCTTCGAGCTGGCCTCCGCATCGTTCATTATCATGCTCGTCTCGGCATATTTCATCGAAAGCCTGCGGAATGAACTCAACCCTGCTGCCTGCGCCGTCGCACTGGCACTTGACATCGCGATAAACATCAAGCTCTCCTTGGAGCCCGAGCTTCTGATGCCCCTTCCGGAGGAAACCGAGGAGTACCGCGAGGCCGGGACGGCCATCGGCCTGGTGTTCATCGCACCGGCATATATCATCGCAGGAACCCTCTGCCTCACCATGATATTCACGAAATGAAAACCGAATCTTCTGCTCCAGGAACAGCGGTGCCAGGTGCCAGGAAAGGTCATTGGTGTCATTGGTGTCATTGGGGTCAATAGGGTCATTAGGGTTATTAGGGACATAAGGGACATAAGAGACATAAGGGACGAGAGGGGAAAAACGAAGAGATTCGGGTGTACGAGTAAGTGTACGAGCACGTGTGGGGAATAACTCCGTCGCGTAATCGCCAGCAACCGTGAACCGTGAACCGAAATAGGTGTCAGGTGTCAGGAAAATATCTAAATCCGAATTCCCGTCTTCCATCGTCCGTCTTTCCGCCCGATCTCACCCCTTTCTGTGACAAGATATCGGAGACAACTCAAGAACTTCAGCACTTTAGAACTTCTCTGCCTTGTTTGCTTTTTCCCGCCTCACGGGTATCTTAGAGGGCGGGTCGGGTCTCGGCGCAGGCGCGTCAGGGCTGCCAACAAGAACATAAACAGGTAAATTCATGCGATATTCTGAAGCTGGAAGGGGAAGGACATTTGTCGTCAGGCTCGAGGATGGCGACATCCTTCATGAGGAAATCGAGCGCTTCGCCGTGGACAACAACATCTCCGCCGCCTTTCTCGTGGCGGTAGGCGGCGTTGACAAGGGAAGCAGGCTGGTCGTCGGTCCCGAGGACGGAAGGGCAGAAAAGATAAACCCGATGCAGCTTGTGCTCGACAACGTATGCGAGGCCACAGGCACAGGAACGATATTCCCCGACGCCGACGGCAAGCCCGTCCTGCACATGCATATCGCATGCGGCAGGAAGGGGCAAACCTTCACAGGATGCGTCAGGACCGGAGTAAAAATTTGGCACGTCATGGAGGTCATCGTCAACGAAATCACAAAATCGAAGGCAAAAAGGCTCAAGGACAGCGCCACTGGATTCGAGCTGCTAAGCCCCTGACCACATGTCGTCGGGGTAGGAGCCGAGACACACGACGACTGTCCAGCACTGACCCAGGACGAGCTCAACTGAAGAGTTTTTGGCGATTTTTTGACTTGCATTTACAGCAATACGCATCCATTGGTCTTTCTTATACATATACACTACATTTTTTTACCTTCTGCGCGATTTTGCCTTCGCCAAAATGCGACCACGATGTTTTCTATAATACTTGCGT
>CAZANS010000189.1:0-5061 GCA_964486565.1 uncultured Victivallales bacterium | reverse complement strand
CGCATCCAAAATGGCAGGCCGCGCGGCCACGGGGAGTTTTGAAATTGGCTCTAGGGACAGAGTATTCACCAGAACCCGGTGGAGTACCTGTGTGCAGTGAAGAGACGGCAAACATCCCAGTCAAGCCCCCCCCTGTCTAAGGAATTCAGAGGCAAAAGCGGTTGTCGGACTTGTTTTTTCACCATGGCGGCACTATTTTAGTGACTTTCACGTTATTCTTCGTGAGTGATTTCGGAAGGACTGATCCGGAACGATCAGGAGTTGGATTGAAGGATCTCGCCGCCAAGGATATCGTTCAGCGAGGAAAACGAGAAATTGTCTGCGCAATTCACACCCTGGTATTTTATGGAGACTTCTCTCAGGAGTTTGGTTAAATGGCAAGGAAAGATATATCGGTAGTCGTGCTTTCGCTCAACAAGCTCGAATACACCCAGGCCTGTCTTAGGAGCCTGTTGAATAGCGACCATGGGAGCTGGGAGCTTATAGTGGTTGACAACGGGTCCACCGACGGCACAAAGGAACGGCTTCACGATTTTCAAAATGAGGCCGCGCGTCAAGAGGTCCCGCTTAAGATCATACTCAACGGGTCCAATGTCGGCTGCTCCACATCCAGAAACCAGGGGATCGAGGCGGCGGAAGGAAGACTCGTCGCCTTCTGCGACAACGACGTCATGCTCAGAAGCCGCAAGTGGCTGAAGATATTGGAGAAGGATTTCGAGGATGACAAGGTGGCTATCGCAGGCCCCAAGATTGTGTATCCCAAGGCACCCCACGACATACAATGCGCCGGATGCTCTGTAACTCCCTCAGGCAGAGTCGTGTTCAACGGCAGAGGCACTCCACTGGCATCCCCCGAGCACAACCGCAAAAAGGTCGTCCAGTGCCTGATCAGTGCTTGCTGCATCGCGAGGAAGTCGGCTCTGGAGGCAGTCGGCTGTTTCGACGAGGCCTTCAACCCTGTCGAGTACGAGGACATAGACCTGTGCTATAGGTTAAGGGAGCGCGGCTATCTGGCTGTCTACAACCCGGAAGCCGAGATTTACCACTTCGAGAGTGTGACCACCGAAGGCACGGCGAGCATATCGAACACCTACCTCATCGCCAAGCACAGCCTGCTGTTCAAGAGGAGATGGCGGCACATGTACGAGGCCGAGGAAGGGCCTGGGGAGGCTTCTGCGAGATGGCTTCGGATACCGCCGTTCGGCATCGGGGAGGCGGAGTTGCCTTTACCGACCATATAGATAAAGAAATCACAATATTCGTGAGGACTAAATGAGCGACAATATCGAGAAGGAACTGAAGGAGATGGTTGTGGAGCGCCTGTTTCTGCAGATCGCTCCGGATGATATCGAGGACAACGAGAACCTTATGGAGACCTACGGGATAGACTCCTTCAGCATCATGGAGATCGTCGTTGGGCTGGAAGAGCTATACGGCATCAGGTTCGCGCCCGGGGAGTTCAAGCTATCATACTTCAAGACATTGGGCAGCGTCGCAGATTTCGTGAGGTCGAAAAAAGAATGACCCAGAAATCGTTTTTCATCGAACGCGACGGCCTCAGGCTATATGCCGCATCTTATGATCCGGAGGCCGGGCCAGCATCAAAGCGCGCATGCCTCATGTGCCACCCACTGTTCGAGGAGAAAAAATCCTCTCACAGGTTCCTCGTCGAGCTTGGAAGAAAGCTTGCAACACATGGGCTTACTTGCGTCATGCCAGATTTAAGTGCCTGCGGCGACAGCGATGGTGGCATGGCCCACTTCCACGAGGCAAGATGGATTGAAGACCTAAAAGCGTTCGTCTCCGCAACCCACGACGGTATAGAAGCCCCATCGTGCTGTGCAGTCGGAATCCGTTTCGGCGCGAGCCTCGCAATACGTCTCGCGGAACGTGAGGATACAAACATATCAAAGCTCGTCCTTATTGATCCCGTGATAAACGGACGGGACTACCTCAACGAGATCATACAACAAAAGCTTGTCCGGGAAATGATCACATTCGGAGAGGCGAAGTCAACCCCCGAATCATTGCGGCAGCAAATCAGCAAAGACCACCTTGCCGACCTAGACGGATTCATCGTCCCCGAATCATTCATTGACATGCTGGACAAACTGGACATCTCCAAGTCCAACCAACTCAAAAAATGCTCTGTGACGCTTATCCTCCAGGGGCACAGGAGAGAATTGCCGGAGCCCTACAGAAGATTTCTGGACAACTGCACCGGCTCAGGTTGCGAATGCAAATCAAAAATTATCCATTCACCCCCTTTCTGGAAGGCAAACGACATCTGCGAATTTCGCAAGGTGCTCGACGAGACAGCCTCAGCTGTGCTGGGGGATTGACGATCCCCCCCCCTTTTGCCAAAGGTATGCACCAGCCATTTCGCCGCACCGTCTGCCGCGTCTGCGCCCCCAAAGCGGTTCTGGCGGAGTTTGAAAACTGGCTCATAAATGATGATTTTTCCAGTTTTTGCCGCTTGAAAAGTTGCATCCATGCGGTGGCAATGTAAGTTAATCATCTGTTCCGCGGGTTATCAGCCCGGAAGTTTTGAACAATTCAGGAGATATCGGTGTTATGGATAAATCATTTCTTCAGCGCAACTTTGCCGGACGCATAGGCGGGCCAATGTTCGGCAAGGACACGGCCATATACAAGTTCGAGAAGATCAAGCGGGCGAAAAAGGCCGCGCTGGCGGCGAACCCCGGCGCAGAAATAATTGACATGGGTGTCGGCGAGCCGGACGAGGGCGCATTCCCCGAAGTCGTCTCGGCGATGGCCCAGGAAGCCGGGAAATGGGAGAACCGCACCTACGCCGACAACGGGATAGACCAGTTCAAGGCTGCGGCGGCAAAGTACATGAAGGATCTCTACGACGTGGAGCTGGAGCCGTCAAATGAGATATGCCACTCGATAGGCTCCAAGTCAGCGCTGTCGCTGCTCCCGGCATGCTTCATAAATCCCGGCGACATCAGCATATTGACTGTTCCCGGATATCCGGTGATGGGCACCTGGACAAAATATTTCCAGGGCTCCGTGGTCAACCTGCCGTTGCTGGAGGAAAACTCCTTCCTCCCGGAACTCGACTGCCTGGATCAGGAACAGAAGCGTAAAGCAAAACTTATCTACCTCAACTACCCGAACAACCCCACAGGGGCCTCGCCTACCCAGGAGTTCTTCCGGAAGGCCGTGGAGTTTGCCCGGGAGAACGAGATGCTTATTGTCTCAGATGCGGCATACGCGCCGCTGAACTTCTCTGGCAAGCCATTGAGCATACTCTCAGTCCCCGGCGCGAAGGATGTCGCCGTGGAGCTGCACAGCATGTCAAAAGGGTTCAACATGACTGGATGGAGGCTGGGCTGGGTATGCGGCAACGAGCTGGCGGTAAAGGCCTTCGCGTCGGTCAAGGACAACGCCGACAGCGGGCAGTTCGCCGCGATACAGAAGGCGGCGATAAAAGCCCTCGAGAATCACAGGGCTATCACATCTTCAATATGCGAGAAGTACGAAAGGCGCCTCTCGAAAATGGCGGGCACTCTATCGGGAATCGGGTTTCCCGCGAGAAAGCCAGACGGCTCTTTCTACCTTTACGTCAGAATACCCGTCGCTGCGGCTGATGCGAAATTCGCGACTGCCGAGGACTTCAGCCAATGGCTGATCAGAGAGAAGCTTATCAGCTCGGTTCCATGGGACGATGCGGGCAGCTATGTGCGTTTCAGCGCGACCTTCGTGGCTCGTGGGGGTATCGAGGAAGAGGAAAGAGTGCTAAAAGAGTTTGCATCCCGTCTGGCTGATGCTAGATTTACTTTTTAATTGACCCCTGACAAAGGGTCTGGAGAATGCTCGGGCCGCAGATGGCCGGGCCAAAACAAAAACAGCAGGAGAGCAATATGGAAGAAAAGATCAGAGAGACACTTGAGGGTCTGAGGGTTCACCTTCAGACAGACGGAGGAGATATGGAAATCGTTAAAATCGAAGATAAAACTGTATTCCTCAGGTTGAAAGGAGCCTGCGGCGGCTGCCCGCATGCTACGATAACCATCAGGGACGGACTACAGAGGATCCTCAGGGAACAGGTAGACCCGGATATCGTAATCGAGCGAGTTGAATAGGCTTGCCTGTCACGGGTCTGGAATTTTACTGGCCCTTAATGTTCGCACTAAAAGAAGGGGATGAGATTATGAAATTTTGTATACTGGCATTGATCGGGACCGTAAGCATTCTATCGGGGGCATGCGCATTTCGGGGAGGAGAAGATGCCGGCAAGGCGGCCGGCAGCATCTCTCCCGCTTTGCCATTCATGGTTTCAATAGACGGGGTCTCCGCTGTGCCCCACAACGAGTATTCGGCCAAGATTTCCGAGGTTCTTTCCGGAGCGGCGGCAGAGGTTGTTGTACACATTCCGAGCGACCAGGCCGCAGTGATCAACATCACACAGGCTCTCCCCGAGGGACTGGCAAAGGCGGGCATGCCTCCAGTTGTCATGTCAGCAGCCGGAGGGACCCCTACCCCAATACCCTCTCTCGAAGACCCGAAGATATTCCCGCCAGGGCTTTATCTAATGAACATCAGCGCCGACGGCAAGATCGCCACTGTTATCTTTGAGATCAAAAGATGAGGTCTATAGATGGGCAGGTATATCTGCATGCTCCTTGGCTCCGCGATGCTGCCGGCGCTGCTTTCCTCATGTGCCTCGATAGTAGCCGACTACCCAACTGAGGCGACAGACAGTGAAACATTTTCCTGTGCTGCCGCAACAGACAAGGACTACAAAGATTCCAACTACGTGCTGGAGACCAGAGGCGGAGGTGCCATAGCCTGCGTGAACATCGGCTCAAAGCAAGGTGTCGCAGCAAACACCAATATATCCTTCTACACGGTCATCGAGAGCCGCGGATCGCATTACAAGGTGCCATTCGCGGAAGGAAGGGTCTTCCAGTTCAGCGAGGATATCTCTTGGGTCAAGGTCAAATCGCCTGAGAGTGCGAAGGTCAGGAAAAACCATTTCGCAAACATCGCCCCCGACCAGTCATACGCCTTCTGGGAAATACTGCTCTATCCACC
>CAZANS010000188.1:0-5084 GCA_964486565.1 uncultured Victivallales bacterium | reverse complement strand
GCCCTTTTTTTCCGTGGCTTCCAAGCCGACAATGGCAAACATGCCTGCGGCGAGGAACGCAAGTCCGACAGTTTTTTTCCAGATTCTCATGGTGTTTTAAACCCCTTATGTGTTATTTGTAGAAATGGGTTGACTCGAAGAGTTCTACTGGGCGGTCAAGCTGGTCGCTTTCAACAAGAACGCGGAACCGGACGTCGCCTTCCTTTGCAGCCTTGACAACGACTCTCCATGTGGCTGCGGCCTGTGGATTGAGACCCGGCAGCGGCTCGAAAGTGAGAACCTTGCCGTCAATCTGGCCTTTTGTCGCCCCCGAGGAATTGATATATTCCATGCTTTCTTCGAGGATGCACTTGACCTTTACCCCGGTTGACGGGAGCGAACCTGTGTTGGTGGCAGTTATCTGGTATGTTGTCTCCTGCCCTAGCGGTACAGGGTCGTTGATGTCCACGAGCGTCGTGAGCAGACCGGCTACCCCTGCGACGTTGGTGACCATCGGAACCTCGACCTTCTCGGCCTCCACGGCCTCGGCTGTCGCGATGGCCCTGGCGACCATGATGTTCCTGACGACTGCGATTGCAGTGACTTTCTTGGATGCCCCGGGAGCGAGGCTTCCGAGGTTCCATGCCACCTCCTGGCCTTTTGCCTGGCCGCCTTCGGTGGCGGACTGCAGAGTCACGCCATCGGGCAATGAGAGGTTCACTACCATTTTGTCGGCGATGGCGTCGCCAGTGTTCTTGACGGTGATGTCGTATGGAGTCTCCCTTCCGACAAAGCGTCTATTGGGAGCCTCTCCGACTATGGCCAGAACCGGCTTGGTGATAGTTGTTGCGAGCGAGGCTGAAGCCGTGACACCTTCATCGGCGACGGCAGTCAGAGTGGTCTCGAATTTCCCGGTCTGCACGCCCTTGAGGTCAATGGGGAATTCCTTTTTCTCGCCTGGGTTCAAGTTCCCGATGACAATGTCAATCGTGCTTCTTCCTTTGAATTCGAGTAAGCCTTTTGGTAGCGAATGCACCATCTTTGCATTCAACACTGTTGCCTCCCCGGTATTTCTGAAGACGATGTTGACCGGGAGCTTGGCGTTGATGAGAGATGTTGCCGGCGCGCTGAGGTCGAAGACGAGCTTCGGCTCGATGACGTTCACCGTGGAGGCGAAGTCGCTGTCTGTGGCGACCTTGAAGTTGAGCATGGTTTCGCCTGAGTAGCGTATTGTGCCGACCTGGGTCGGGACCCCTGTGACTGTGATCACCTTGCTCGTTTTCGGCTGCAATGTGCCCAGCTCCCACTTCAACAGGGTTTCTCTGGCTATCTCTGCAGGGCTTGCCTTCACGAACTTAAACCCTCTTGGAATCTCCTCTGTGACAGTGACGTTGTCTATCTTGTATGCCGCGTTGTTTGTCACTTTGATGGTGAATTCGAACTGCTGCTGCGGTCTGACGGATCTCGGCACCCTCTTCTCGACGAGGATTTCAGACTGCTCCGGCGAGAGTGCGGGCTGCGGGAATCCGCGCCATACATAGTTCAAATCTCCGTCAGTGGCCAACGGGTCAACCCTAGTGCCCGTGGGTCCTACCTGATCCGATGTCTTGCAACCGGCGATGATAAAAGCCAGCCCTAGAGCTGCCGCAAAAATCGCGCCTGTCCTCTGTTTCGTGCATCCCATGTGTGCAACCCCTCATTTGACAATATGTTTTCACTACAAGGAGCCGGGGCGCCATGCCCCATGCTCCAACTGCCTGTGTCCTAAGGAATTAACCTTGATTCCCTTTGGACCGAGCAGGCACTTGAACCTTTTGTTCGACCGGGAACCGTTCCCGAATCGAGCAATAAAATTAGCGCGCCCAAGTGAAAATTCAACGGGCAAAACAAAAAAAAGAGTATTTATTTAAGAAAAGGGCAGATATGCCCGCTTCCGCATCGGCGTGGCGCGCATCCAAGGTGCAAAGTGCCATGCCGCGCGTGCACAGGAAGAGTGGAAGAGTTGAAATTGGCTCATAGGGATGCCCTATATGCTGGGAAATCTGCTTTGAGATGTTGCAAGGCAGTGACTGGGGAGTAATTTATTGGCCGTGGTTCATATTGCGGTGTGTTTTTGGATCGAGCGTGGTATTTTGTTGAGGTTGATGAAAGGGCACTTGCTGATGGAGATGATAAGAAAAGGTTTTTTTGTTACCTTCGAGGGTCCCGAGTGTGCGGGTAAGACCACGCAGATAGGTCTTCTGCGGGAGAGGTTTGCGTCGGATTTTCCCGAGATGTTGGTCACGCGGGAGCCTGGAGGCACGGAGCTTGGGGAGGAGCTTAGGCAGATAGTCAAGCACCATATCACGGATGTTCCGGTGACAAACGAGGCGGAGCTGCTGCTTTTTTCCGCCAGCAGGGCCCAGCATGTCTCGGTTCGGATAAAGCCTGCTCTGGAAAGGGGTTGCCTTGTCCTTTGCGACCGGTTTTTTGACTCGACCACCGCGTACCAGGGCTATGCGAGGGGATTGGATCTGGGTTTTATAGGCCTGCTCAACGATTTCGCCGTCGGGGACTGCATGCCCGACCTGACGGTGCTGTTGGATCTTCCTGCCGAGGAGAGCCTCGAGCGGTCGCTTAAGCGCGAGGAGAAGTTGTTCGTCGAGGACAGGTTTGACTCGGAGACTCTGGAGTTCCACCGCAAGGTCAGGGAGGGCTTCCTGCGGATCGCGCGCAAAAACTCCCGAAGGATAAAAGTCGTCTCCGCCATGGACCCCATACAGAAAATCCACGGGCATATAGCAAACCTCATCTCTGATGCATTGCAAGGGAAATCAGAAATCCTAAGCCGACTTCAACACTCTCCGTAGATTTTCATAGGTATTCTTTTGCTGTCTTTGACCATCATTTCCCATAGGTTTCCCCTGTATCCCATTGAGCGCAAGATTCTGATGCCGTCGTCCATTGAGTTCGGGGGATATACGCAGTGTTTAATTTTCGAGAGGGTCTGTTCGAGGAAGTTCTCGAGCCACTGCCGGTCGAGCTTTGGGGAGAAATAGTAGACCGGGGATGTGAGATCTGTATCCTTTGAGATGATGTTCTGTGAGAGGGCCAGTATGTGGAGGGGTGTGTTGGGGAGTATTCGTACGCCGAGGAATACGAAGCACGCGGACATGTCGAGCAGGCGGATGTTATCTACACCTTCTCTGGCCGTTTCCTCCGTTTCCCCGGGGCCGCCCATCATGAAGTAGTTGGCTACGGCAATGTTATGGCTGGCGAAGAGTTTGTTGCATCTTAGGACCTCGTCGAAGGAGAAGTTCTTGCCCATGGCCTTGAGAGTGGTGTCCGAGGTGGCGTCCGGGCCGAGCTCGACGGAGTGCAAGCCGCAGTCGGCGAGTCTTTTCAAGATATTCTGGTCGAGGCTTGGGTCAGGCTGGAAGAATGCTGTCCATGGTATCCCGGGATTATTCTTCTCGAGGTGTTCGACGAGCTCCATGTAGCGGCCTTCGCTGTCGTTGAAGACTGAGTCGGTGAAGAAGATGAAGTCCGCGTTGTGCCTTTGTTTCAGCTCGGTCATGTCGTCGGCCACATCCTTGGGGTCTCTTGTCCTGATTGCCGTGCCCTCTATGTGCGGGTAGGTGCAGTACATGCATTTGTTTGGGCAGCCGCGTTTGGTCTGCACCGGCAGGATGGAGCCTTGTCCGGAGTAGAATGCGGTAATTTCTGTGGAGTATGAGTCGCCTCTGATGAGATTTCCGTTGAGGTTCTGGGGTGCTCGGAGGATTTTTTTCGGCGGCTCGATTCCATGCTCCAACATTGAGACCAGGTCGGGGAAGGCCACCTCTCCCTCGCCGGCAATGCCGTAGTCAGCCCCGAGAGCCTCGAGAATCCTTTCGGGCATGATGGAGAATGCGGATCCCCCGAGCACGACGGGGATTCCCGGACAGGTCCTGCGTATGGTCCCGACGAGCTTGCGCGGGGCATCTAGGAAAGTCTCCTGCTCAAGCACGTTGACGTTGTCAATGTTCCTGATGGAGATGCCCGCAATATCTGGCGAGAAGTTGCGAATTTCGCAGGCGATGTCCTCTTCTGGAGTGTCCTTAAGGGGCATCATGTCCATGAGCTTGACCTCATGTCCGTGTGCTCTGAGCGCCGAGCAGATTATTGAGCAGCCCAGTGGATATGTGGGGTACGGGGCGCATGCGGTATTTGAGGAAAACAAGAGGATTTTCATTGCGACTTGCCGGGTTGTGTTTGTCGTGTCAGTGTAGGTCTTTAGCGAATGTGATCTTGCGGTTGTCGAGTCGGTGCTCGAGCAGTCTGGGGCGGAAGCCGGAGTGCTCCATTATGCCGGCGTCGTCGCCGGCCTCGATACCGTCCTTGCGGGCTTTCCTGTAGGCTTCGAGGAGTTCGTCCAGCCTGAATATCTGTGGAGTCTCTACGGTCCAAAGCTCCGATCGGTCGAGCGTCTGGAGGACGAGGTTGTCCGGGGATGCGCGCTTGACCGTGTCGGTGATCTTTTTCCCAACGACAGCGCTGCCGTGTTCACGCGCAGAGCTCAAAGCCTGAAGAAGCAGCTCGCCGGTCGCGAAAGGGCGCGCCGCGTCGTGCACGGCCACGAACTCGGGTGCGGATTTCACCAGAGTGCTGATCCCGTTGTATGCTGATTGCATCCTGGTGTCGCCGCCGTTGACGAAGGAGATCGGTGTGCCCGGCAGGTGCTGTTCTGCGAGGCTTCGGAAGTCTCCGGCGGACTCCTTCCTGACCACCAGCACGAGGTTTCCAGGCCTGCAGAGCCCTGAGAATTTCCGCAGGGCATGTATGAACACCGGGATGCCGTCGAGCGGCATGAGAAGCTTTGATGCCGGCCCACGGAATCTTGTCCCGCCGCCGCCGGCCACAACAACTATGCCGAGATCGTCAACTGTCATCTACATTGCCCTTCCATTAAGTTTCAACCAGAATAAAAATTACCACGGATAAGACATAAATCAAAGGCAGTTGGCCACATAAAAATTAAATCCAATCAATTCATTTCCCGTAAAAATTCGCAAACGAATTTGTGACTTCGAGCCTGGCTCTGACTGCGGGACCAAGATGTCCCAGCTTAGTGACCTCTCCCCCGG
>CAZANS010000187.1:0-5086 GCA_964486565.1 uncultured Victivallales bacterium | reverse complement strand
CCCCCCCGATATGAAGCCTGGCCGATATACTCCGCGGTATTGCGGTATCGTACTAGTCTTTGTCTCTTTTTTCAAGGTTTAGTTGTTTTTTAAGAGATATTTTACTTTCTATTATATGTCTGTATCGTGTAGAATATACTCATTAAAGGCAGCTTTTGGCAATGGAGAAAAGCATGAAGAAACTTGATCTGTCGGGGCAGTGGATGCTAAAACGCATGAAGACTGGGGATGACACGCCGGCGCAGGTTCCCGGGGACACGCACAGCGCACTGCTGGACGCGGGGAAAATACCGGATCCGTACTGGGCCGACAACGAGCTTGGGCTGCAGTGGATCGGGCGCGAGGACTGGATGTACAGCAGGAAGTTCCATGTGACGCCCGAGATGCTTCACGAGAGATCTGTCTTCCTGAACTGCGACTGCCTCGACACGATAACGCAGATAAGGATAAACGGGAGAAAGGCGGGCACCACCGAGAACATGTTCCTGAGATACCGCTTCGAGGTGAAGGGGCTCCTCAGGGAGGGCGAGAACACCATCGAGATACTTTTCCTCTCCGCTGAGAATGCCGCCGCCATGGCCGCGAAAAAACTGCCGTATGCCATACCTTGCTCGAGTGCCCCCGTGCACTCCCCGCACCGCAACCTTGTGCGCAAGGTGCAGTGCCACGGCGGCTGGGACTGGGGCATCTGCCTGATGGTCGCCGGTATCTACGGGGACATCTATCTCGGTGCTTATTCGGATGCCCCGCATCGAATATGTCTACTGCGACCAGAAACATTCAAAAGACACTTGCAAGGTCAAGGTCAACTGTGAAGTCTTTTCACCATCCGGAGGAAAAACTGAACTGCAGATCAATCTTGGGAATGAGGAGATCACAAAAGCCGTCAGCCTGCGCCAGGGGGGCGAATTTGATCTCGGGTGCGGTCACATTGAAGGATCCCGAGCTTTGGTGGCCCACCGGTTTCGGGAAGCAGCACTTGTACGACCTGGAGGTAAGAATAGGCGGAAGCGAGTTGTGCAAGAAGATCGGCATCCGGACGATCGAGCTTATAAGCGAGGAGGACAAAACCGGGCGTTCGATGCTTTTCCGCGTGAACGGCCTGGATATCTTCGCGAAGGGCGCCGACTGGATACCATGCGACGCTCTCCCCCAGAGGCAGACACCCGAGGCCGTGGAATACCTTCTCGACAGTGCGGTGAAGGCAAACATGAACATGCTCCGCATCTGGGGCGGAGGGCAGTACGAGCACGAGTTCTTCTACGAGATGTGCGACGAGAAAGGGCTGCTTATATGGCAGGACTTCATGTTCGCTTGCTCCCTGTATCCGGCCACAGACGACTTCCTGGAGCTTGTGCACAAGGAGGCGGAGCATCAGGTCAAGCGTCTGCGCGACCACGCCTGCATTGCTCTCTGGTGCGGGAACAACGAGAATCTCGGCGCGCTGAATTGGTTCAAGGAGTCGAAGGAGAACCGCGACCGCTATCTTGTGGACTACGACCGCCTGAACGAGGGAGTGCTGGGCAACACCGTTCGCGAGCGAGATCCCGACCGTGTTTTCTGGCCTAGCTCACCATGCGGGGGGGCCGGCGACTACTCCGACGCCTTCCATAATGACAAACGGGGCGACATGCACTACTGGGGCGTATGGCACCAAGGCAAGTCCTTCGACAGCTTTCTGAAGATATTCCCGAGGTTCTGCTCGGAGTTCGGCTACCAGTCTTTCCCCTCGATGGACACTGTCCGCAACTATGCCACCGACAACCAGCTCAACGTCACATCGCCCGTGATGGAGCACCACCAGAGAAACGTCGGCGGAAACTCGAAGATAATCGAGATGTTCTCCCGCTATTTCCGCCTGCCCGAGGGCTTCGTGAACTTCGTGTACCTCAGCCAGGTAATGCAGGGCATCGCCATCAAGACTGCTGTCGAGCACTGGCGAAGGCTGCGTCCCGAATGCATGGGGGTCATATACTGGCAGCTCAACGACAACTGGCCCGTGTGCTCATGGGCATCCCTCAACTACCGGGGCTCCTGGAAGCTCATGCACTACATGGTTAAGCGCTTCTACGCCCCGGTGACGGCGTGCGCGATCCAGGACGATGACAAAAGGACCGTCGGGATATACGTGGTGAACGACACACTCCAGGCGCAGATGGGCAATGTCCTGCTGCAAGTGCGCGACCTTTCCGGAAAGATCACCCAAGAGCATAATCTGAAAGCATCCGTGCCTGCGAATTCTGCAAAACAAATCCACGAGTATGAACTTTCAAAGCTAACTGATGCACCTGCGTCGCATTTCATCACCCTCACGGCCGAGCTGGACGGCAAAACCTTCCGCAACGAGCACTTCTTCTCCCAATGGAAGAAATATGACTTCCCGAAGACGGCCATAAACATTAAGAGCAGGGCTGTCAAGGAAGGATTCGAGGTGTCACTGTACGCCGACAAGCCTGCATTCTACGTCAGCGCCTTCGCCGAGAACATCGCCGGCGAGTTCGACGACAACTGCTTCACCCTCGTCCCAGGGGAAAAACGCACACTCGTCTTCAGGCCCAGGGAAGATGTCTCTACAGAAGCTTTCAAGAAGGCTTTGTCTGTCAAGCACCTCCGGGATACTTACGCCTGACCCCTGCGGTTACTTGCCAATTGCCTGCCGTACGGCTATCCCGTTCGAGGCGAGGAAGCTCTTGAGGTCGGGGATGCTGATCATGTTGAAGTGGAACACGGATGCGGCTAGCAGTATGTCTGCGCCCGCGTTGGCGGCATCGAGGAAATGCTGCATGGTACCGGCGCCGCCTGAGGCGACCACGCGGGTCCTGGCCTTCTGCTTGACCAGACGGATCAGCGGCAGGTCGTATCCGGTCCTCACACCGTCGGTGGTCTTGCTGGTGGGAAGTATGGTGTCCACCCCGTAATCTGCGACTTTCGCAGCCCATTCCCCTGCGTCGGCGCCGGTCGCCGTACGTCCGCCGTCTATGAAGACCTCGTACCCAGACTTCATCGCCGGATTGATTGCGGCGTCTATCGCCACGGTTATCTTGCCCGGGCCGAACTCAGCGACCATCTCCCCGATGACTTCCGGGCGTCTGAATGCCGCGCTGCTGGTTGATATCCTGTCGGCACCTGCATCTAGCACCGCCGCTGCTGTGGTGGTGTCGCTTATCCCGCCGCCCACGGTGAAGGGCACGGTGGCCACCGCGGCAACCCTGCGGACGACCTCGAGCAGTGTGCCACGCCCCTCGACCGTGGCGGTTATGTCGAGCATCGCTATCTCGTCCGCGCCGGATTTGCAGTAGGCGGCGCAGCATTCCACCGGGTCGCCTGCATCGCGGATGTCAACGAACTGCACACCCTTTACAACCCTGCCGCACTGCATGTCCAGGCAAGGCATTATCAAAACTTTCTTGTCTGTGTTTTCCACTTTCTTCTCCTTGTTGTAGAGCCAATTTCAAACCGGCTCTTGAGTTGATCGAATTATCAGTGTCCATTAGTGTCCATTAGTGGTTCGTCTCTTTTTTCAGCGTGCGAACACCGCAAGTATCTCGCCGAAGTATACGCTATGGTAGTCCTTCTGGGGGTACTGCTTGTGTATGCCGGGATCCAAGAAGCCCGCCGGATCGAGCTCCTGGCGGTACATCTTGCGGCATTCCAAAATCAAGCTTGCCTCCTCGTATGCCGGCGCGGCGACCTCGGAGGACGGGCGCAGAGTCAGCCTCGTCCTGGACAGCTTGTCGCAGTCCTTGCCTGAAAGCGTGCCGAGAGTCTGAAGATCCTCGCGGAACTCCGGGGGAAAGGCACACAATGTGAACGAGTCGTATCTCTCCAGATAGCCCCTGGTGTGCCTCTGCGGCCTCGCAACAACCTGGGCGAAGGGTTTCGTCCACATGCACCCGATGCTGCCCCAGGCCACAGTCATCATGTTGCAGTCCTCAATTGTCCCGGCGGTCAGCAGCAACCACTGGTTCATCCACAGGCCCACCGCCGCAACAGAAAAATCCCCCATCTCCAGCCTTCTCATACAAACCTCCTTGTTTGAGAACCAAATCTGACCAAAACATACAATTGGGTCTAAATGTGGCAGTAGTTTGTGCTACGACACCTTCTCTTCATAGTACGGCGAAGGGATGAACGGGTAGACCCTGAATACATGGGTGAACACCTCTTCGGCCTTTGTGCCTACATCCACTTCAGTATAACTGCCGACAGGCAGGCCTGTTCGCGGCAGTGTCCCTCTCGTTGTTAAAACTTTAAACCTATAAGGTGACGGTTTCCTTTTGAGCCTGTATATTACCGGCTCACCAACTTCGATAATAACGACTTAGTTTGAATTCGATCGGAGCGTATCAGCGGCCCCCCATAAACGCTTCTCAATCGCATCAATATTTTCCAACTGCGCTAAAAGCCCTTCAAATGATTATCACAAGCCAAACAATCCCAGCCGCCCCAGGAGGATATTATCATACTATCCCGAATAAAAAAAACAAGCATGTGTGTCGGGGATTCACGCGCTGGCGAGTATGCCGTCCCAGTCCTTGTAAACGGGATCCAGCCCGAGCGAGCGCATCGCGGCGTCAATCTCTGCGACGCTGCGAGTGTCGTGGAGTGAGAACTGTCCGATGTCCTTTGTCGGGCAGCTTGCGTAGCCACCTGGGACGACTTTCGAGCCTGCGCTGATGATTGTGGCGGCGGTGGAGGCGATCTTGTCGCGGAACTCGGCGCTCTCGCGGGTCGAGATGGATATCTCGCATTCGGGGAAGACGATCCTGAATGCCAGCACCATCTGTTCGAGCTCGTCCTCGGATACGGGGCAGGGCTCTGAGAATCCGCAGGCAGCGTCGGTGATCCTGGGGAAGGAGAACTGTATTTTGCTGGTCCAGAAGCGTCTTCTGAGTTTCTCTGCGTGCGCGGCGAGCGAGAGGCTGTCCAGGCGCCAGTCGTGGAGGCCGAACAGCACGCCCAGCCCGAGCGTTCTGAACCCGGCCCCGCCGGCGGCATCCATGAAGCCCAGACGCGCGTCGTAGTCTCCCTTCGAGCCTGCTGGGTGCATCCTGGCGTAAGTCTCGCGGTCGTATGTCTCCTGGTA
>CAZANS010000186.1:0-5100 GCA_964486565.1 uncultured Victivallales bacterium | reverse complement strand
ATGGCTGGTGCATACCCGAAGCTGTCTGTGCCCGCCATTTCGCCGTGGCGCATGCCGTGCCTCCGCCCCAACCCTGTGGGCGGCAAGCTCTTTTGGCGCGAATGCCACGCCGTCGCGGTCGGGACAGACTAGGCAGGTATGCCCACTCCCGCATCGGCGTGGCCTCGCATCCAAAATGGCAGGCCGCGCGGCCACGGGCAGTCACCAGTTTTCCCCCTGATCATTTTCTCTTTCAGGAGTTTGACATGGCTGATGTTCTGAAGTCGGCAAGTCTCGACAACCGAGTGCAGGACGGCTGTCCTTTTTGCCCCGTCCGGGGTGTCGCTTCCGAATGACATTATGCACTATGCACTATATGGGGCGCGCCGCCACGGGGATTATTGAAATTGGCCCTTTGGTCTTGAAATCTTCATTTGTTGTGTTAAGGTTCGGTTTGGTATGGGTTGTTTTGAGTTGAAATGGAAACGGGAGGATGTGCATGCGATTCAAATCGGCGCAGTCGGGAGGTGTGCCTTTGGCGGCATTGCTTTGTCTAATAGGATTTTCGTCGTGTTTCACTTGGGCTTCGGGTCTGCTTAAGGACGACGAGATTCTGCTGTCTCCATCGGGGAGGAAGATGCTTGAGGAGAAGCTTGCGGAGTATCCACAGTTTGACGCAAATGCCGCGGCCGTGGCGGCGCGAAAGGCATTCCCCCTGAAGAAGGAGGGAGCGGATGTCGAGGTCCGCTACCGCAACCGGGAGGCGAAGGGGAAGTTCTACGGCTTCACCCCTGACGGTGCCCTGAGGATAGGGACCACGAGGATTGTCAGGCTGGATCTGAGCGACGAGCAACTTGCCAGATTCGACCCGGAAGTCAACAAGAGGATGCTCAAGATGTTCGTTGACAGGCAGCTTGCCGGATACAACGCCGACAAGATGATGTTCAACCAGAATGTCATCACCTCTTTGAGGTCACAGTACCCTGCTGCGCCGGACAAGATCTACGAGGGGGTTTTCAGGAGGCTCGAGGACAGGGGATTGGCTGACAGATGCGTAAAGGAGCTCCTGGAGCTATACGACGGGTCATTGCCTATCGCAGATGGAGAGACCCAGAGGGACCGTCTGAGAGAGATATTGCTTGTTTATGTGCAGAAGCGCGAGGATCTGGTTGTTGACGGATATCATGTGATATCCTTGGTGGAGCGGGCCAGGAGGCAGGAGGCGGCGCGTCTGCGCGAGGAGCTAAGGCAGCAGAAGCTTGCGGCGAGGATAGCGTATCCGCGTGCTGCCACCCCCGTATTCGAACCGGACGGAGGGGAGTTCCAGATAGACAAGCCTGTCGTGATAAACAGCCCCACTCCCGATGCCGAGATAAGGTATACCGTGACCGGTGAAGCCCCTGACGAGAGCTCCCCTTTGTACACCGAGCCCGTGTTGCTTCAGATGAATCAGAGGCTCAATGCGGTGGCATTTCATCATGAGTACAACGACAGCGATTTTGCTGTGATGGCTCCTTGGGACGGCCGGGGGCTCTATGCGTCTTACTTCAACAAGGTTAACTTCACGGGGCACACCGTGGTGCGTCTTGACAATCAGGTTATCTTTGACTTTGGTAAGGACCCTCTTCCCGAGGGGATTAACAGGAACTTTTATTCGGCTCTGTGGACAGGGCAGATCATACCTCCCGAGGGCGGTGAGTACACCTTCTATCTCCAGGGCGACGACGGTGTCAGGATGTGGCTGGCAGGGAGGCTGTTAATTGACGGATGGGTAGAGCAGTCTCGGGCGGATTACAAAGAGACCGCAACCCTTGTTGCCGGAAAGTCATACGATATAAAGCTGGCGCTTGTCGAGCTTAGTGGAACGTCGTCAATCATGCTTGAATGGAGCACCGACACGATCTCCAGGCGGGCTGTCCCGACCAACTGCCTGCACCCCATGGGTCCTGAGACCGAGAACCTCAGAAAGTGGAACCAGAAAAGGGGCGAGGTGTATGTCAACAGGGCTTCGATGGTCAATCCGGGAAGCCACCAGGGCAAGGTGCAGCTCAACAAGTACATGAATGAGTGGACAAGACGGAAAGCATTCGAACAGATGGGGTTGAGATGAATGACAGGGACAAGAAGGCGTTGCTGGGGACTGTGATGACCGTATTGCTTATCGTGGTCATTGGAGTGATCCTGTTTCTGACATGCAGGGGCAAGGATGATTTTGTTGTTGAGGATATCCTCCGTGATGCCCCTCGGCCTGAGCCAGAGCAGGAGGAGGAACTCCCTGAGTTCATAGAGAAGAAAGAGTTCTATCCCGAGGGCGAGGTCAGCGCGGTGTACTACGTCTACAGGGTCAATCCTGACATCAGGCACAAGATGTTTACAGGGTACTACCGCAGCGGGTTGAAAAAGATGGAGTACGAATACAAGGACAACAGCAAGGAGGGTCTGCTTACGTTCTGGTACGAGGACGAGAAAAAGGCACTGGAGGGCGCATTCCTCAACGACAATCGGCATGGGGAGTTCAGGGAATACCACCCCAACGGGAAGCTTAAGCTGGTTTACAGCTACAACGACGGGGTTCTGGAGGGGGCGTGGACAGAGTATTACGATGACGGGGTGAGCAAGATGATAGAGAAGTCTTTCAAGGGGGGGCTGCTCGACGGTAACTTTACGCAGTACATCCGTGAAGGTGCGCAGAAGGATCAGACCTTCTACAGGGATGGCCGTGTTGCGCGTCCTGTTGCCGTGGAAGGTGAATAGTCAACCTTTATCTTGGGCTCGCGTGTGGTTTGCACGGGCTGACGCGGTAATCTTATGAGATTTATTTTGGCTCTAGACCAGGGTACCACGAGCTCGAGGGCTGTTCTTGTTGACCCTTCTGGCAGCATTGCCGGGATGTGCCATAGGGAGTTCCGGCAGATATTTCCGCGTCCGTCGTGGGTCGAGCATGACCCCGAGGACATCTTCAACTCTCAACTCGAGGCTGCCAGGGAGGTGCTGAATAACTTCTTCCGAGATGGTGACGAGGTCGTTGCGCTGGGGATAGCCAACCAGCGGGAGACCCTGGTCGTATGGGACAGGCGCACAGGCAAGGCTGTGTACAACGCTATCGTGTGGCAGTGCAGGCGGACGGCGGAATTCTGCGAATCCTTGAAGCAAAAAGGCTTGTCGGATGACATTCATTCCAGGACGGGGCTGGTCGTGGACGCATATTTCAGCGGCCCGAAGATAAGGTGGATACTCGACAATGTGAAAGGTGCTCGGGATGCTGCGGAGAGGGGTGATCTTCTTGCCGGGACGGTGGACTCATGGCTTTTGTGGAGGCTGACCGGCGGCAAGTCGCATCTGACCGACTATTCAAATGCCTCTAGGACGATGCTTTTCAATATCGTCAAGTTGGACTGGGACGATGACTTGCTGGAGCTTATTGGCGTGCCGCGGGCAATGCTCCCGGAGGCCAGGCCTTCGGTCTCCGATTTCGGCTCGACAGACCCGGCTCTCCTTGGCAGATCAATCCCTGTGGTGGCGATGCTCGGAGACCAACAGGCCGCCCTGTTCGGAAACCTCTGCCTCGAGCCAGGCACGGTAAAGGCCACATACGGCACCGGGGCATTCGTGCTCGCAAACACTGCCCAAAAGCCGGTTTTCTCCAAGCGCGGGCTGCTTACCACCGTGGCATGGGGTATTGACGGCAAGGTCACCTACGCACTGGAGGGCAGCGTGTTCATGGCGGGTGCGACCCTGCAGTGGCTCAGGGACTGTCTTGGCTTGATAAGTGATGTCGCCGAGACGGAGAGTCTGGCCGTGTTGGCGGGGGATTCACAGGGTGTGTATCTGGTGCCGGCGTTTCAGGGGCTTGGGACCCCCTATTGGAGCATGGACGCGAGGGCTGCGATCCTTGGGATGACCCGCGGGACGACCCGGGAGCATATCGTCCGGGCGGCACTTGAGAGCATTGCGCACAGCGTCCAGGATGTGCTGGAGGCGATGGAGGGCTCGGGCATGGAGATAAAGGATATCCGTGTTGACGGCGGAGCCGCGCGGAACGACGTGTTGATGCAGATGCAGGCCGATTTCTCGTGTGTCCCGGTAGTCAGGTCATTGTCAATTGAGTCCACAGCGATCGGCGCGGCATTCGCGGCGGGCTTGTTCTCGGGTTTCTGGCAGGACACCCGAGAACTCGAGGCAATCAAGCAGGACGACATGATTTTCCGTACGGAGATGCCAGAAGAACGGCGCGAGAATCTGCGGAATGGCTGGAAAAATGCCGTTGCAAAATGCCTCTAAAGAGAAAAAAGGATAAAGCATGACATCTTCGGAACAGTATAAGGACTGCGTTTGGACGGAGTTCAATGCACTTGAGGACTTCATGGTCGAGGTGCTTGTCGCCCTCGATGTTCCTCGTGACGATGCGGGGATCGTGGCGGATGTCCTGATAACTGCCGACAAGCGAGGCATAGACTCGCACGGGATAGGACGTTTCAAGCCGATCTACATTGACCGCCTTGAGGCCAATACCCTTTCCCCGACCACCCGGATAGAGATCGTCAAGGAAACACCTGCCACAGCAGTGCTCGACGGCAACAACGGCTTCGGGCACGTCATCGCGCACAAGGCCACCAAAATGGCAATTGACAAGGCGGGCGAGAGCGGGATTTCGATGACTGTCGCCAGAAACACCACCCATTACGGCATAGCTGGCTACTATGCGCTGATGGCTGCGTCGAGCGACATGATCTGCATCACCGGCACGAATGCCCGTCCTTCCATTGCTCCGACATTTGGCGTTGACAACATGCTTGGCACGAACCCTTTGACCATTGGTCTGCCCACTGACGAAGATTTCCCCTTCCTGATAGACTGCGCCACCTCGATAGCGCAGCGTGGTAAGATAGAGGCATACGTTCGCACGGGGGAAAGCGTTCCGGATGGCTGGGTGGTCAGCGCCGACGGAAGAGCACTCAACGACCCGGCGGAGATATTGAAAAGCCTCACGGCAGGCACTGCGGCGCTGGCTCCGCTTGGCGGAGTTGGGGAGGCTACCGGAGGGCACAAGGGCTATGGTTATGCTGAGGCTGTGGAGATTCTTTCCTCTGCGCTGCAGGACGGGAAGTTCATGAAGGCTCT
>CAZANS010000185.1:0-5104 GCA_964486565.1 uncultured Victivallales bacterium | reverse complement strand
CAACAAACCAGTCGCTGCCCTTGATAAGCAGCGCAAGTCCCAGGGCAAAAAGGAAGATGTTGAAGACCATGTGGGAAGTCGCGAAGGTCAACTCGTTCATAGGGTTCTCCCGAAGCCGTCTGACCGGCGGGACGGCTCCACTGCCGGAATCACTTTTCCCATGGACGCCGCCATCTGCCCTGGTCGTATAGCCCGTTGAGGGCCACGGCGATCCCCGAGTACTCGCCTATCTCCCGGCCCAGCGCGCTGACCGACACCTCGCAGGGCGAAAAAGTCTCCTTCCAGCAAAAACGCGGAAGATGCTCGAGGAAAGGCTTCATGAAGAAATCCCCCGCGGCCCAGGCGAGCGTGCCGAGGACAACCCTCGAGGGATTCAGTATGTTTATGAACATCCCTATCGCCTGCGCGTTGCGTTCGCAAATCTCCGCCCATAGGTTCACCGCGTAGCTGTCACCCTCCCTGGCGGCCTTCTCCAGGGCCAGCATGTCAACATCGCGGACGTTGCCCCCGGCATGTTTCACTACGCAACTTTCCGGCTGATTCGCAAGCTCCACCTGCATCCGCTGGGCCACCGCCCTCCCGCCGCAGAACGCCTCGTAGCAGCCGCGCATGCCGCAGTTGCACACAGGCCCCTCCAGGTCTATCACCACATGCCCGCACTCGCCGGCCAGGAAGGATGCCCCCTGGACAAGATGGCCATTGGAGATTATGCCCCCGCCTATCCCGGTGCTGAGTGTAAGGTAAAGCATGTTCTCGACACCCTGGCCGGAGCCGAAAAACCATTCGGCCAAAGCCCCGGCATTCGCGTCGTTGTCGAAGAATGTCTCTATCTGGAAACCCTCAGCGATATATTGCTTTATCGGCACGTTAACCCAGGTCTTCATGTTTGCCGGCGAGATCGTCCCGGCGGGCATGTCCATCGGCCCAGGCGCCCCGATGCCGATCGCCGTCAGATCCGAAGGCGACAACCCAGCATTCTCCAGCAACCCCATGCCACCCTTCACCACCTCCGGCAGAACATCGTCAGGGTCACGGTGCTTGTTGTCTATCCTCACTGAGCCGAGTATCTCCCCATCTGACGTGCCCAAACACGGCGCTATCTTCGTCCCCCCGACATCAAATCCCAATATGTAGCTCTTCTTATCCATAGAACACCTCAACATGCTTCGTTCATTGTCAAGCCGACAATCTACATCCACATCCACGGAGATTCAATGAGAGGAAGGGACGGGAAGGGAAGGGACGGAGTATCTTTGGGGAAGGGATGTGCTCCGGCGTGGCCGAGGTAAGCGGGTTTCAGGTTTCAGTGTTCAGGAGATGACAGGAGCATTGATGCCGTGCACGGAGGGATGTAGCCTCGGATTTTTTCCTGCCGGGAAGATTGTATAAATGCCAGCGGATGTTAGATTAGGGGCTGCGTTGCGGGATTGTCCGTGAGATTTGAAAAAACATATGGGTTTTGAGCGATGGGCGACATAACATTTCTGGTGCAGTGCAAGGACAGCAAGGGGCTTCTTGCGGGGATCACGTCGTTTTTCTACAGGCTGGACTTCAACATCCTTAGCTGCCAGCAGCATTCGGATTTGTTCACGGGCAGGTACTTCATGCGTGTGAGGCTGGACATGGCTGACCTGAGCATCTCCCGTTCTGACCTGGAGAAAAAATTTGCCAACTTCGCAAAGAAATTCGAGCTCGACTGGGCGGTGAACTACTCGGATGCCGTCCCTAATGTCGCGGTGATGGTCTCCAAGACCTCGCATTGCCTCTACGACCTCCTGCAGAAGACTCAGGAGGGCGAGCTGCGCTGCAAGATCCCATTGATCGTCAGCAACCATCCAGACCTGGAGTTCGTCGCCACGCAGTTCAAGATACCTTTCCACTGCATCCCCTGCACCAAGCAGAACAAGCGCCGCCAGGAGGCCTCCGTGATAAAGCTGCTCGAGAAGCATCACATTGACCTCGTTGTCATGGCACGCTACATGCAGATACTCTCGCCGGAGTTCGTGTCCAAGTACGAGAGCCGTATAATCAACATCCACCATGCCTTCCTGCCGGCCTTCCAGGGCGGACGCCCGTACCACAGGGCATACGAGAGAGGGGTCAAGCTTATCGGTGCCACCGCGCACTACGCGACAGCGGAGCTTGACGAGGGGCCGATAATCGAGCAGGATGTGGAGCGTGTGTCGCACGAGTCCACCCCGGACGACCTGATGCGCATTGGCAAGGACATTGAACGGCGTGTGCTTTCGAATGCCGTCCGGGCACACCTGGACAACCAGATCATCGTCTCGGGCAGCCGGACAATCGTGTTCTCGAAGTGAAACCCGGCAAGTTCCCAGCATTCTGCATCGCCGGCACAAACTCTGGCTGCGGCAAGACCACCGTGGCGCTGGCCTTGATGTCTGCTCTGTCTCGGCGCGGGATGCGCGTGGCGCCGTTCAAGTGCGGCCCGGACTACATAGACTCCTCATATCATACAGCCGCTACAGGCGCTCAGTCGGTGAACCTCGACACTTGGATGATGGGCAAGGAAGGTGTCGCCGAGTCCTTCGCCCGGAACTGCGGGGATGCCGAGGTCGCAGTGATCGAGGGGGTAATGGGACTTTTCGACGGCGCAGGCGCCTCTTCGCTCGAGGGCAGCACAGCCGAATGCGCGGCGACCTTGGGTGTCCCGGCTATCCTCGTCGTCAACGCCTCCGGGACCGCCGGGAGCATCGCCGCTCTCGTGCATGGGTTCTCCTCCTTCGCACCAAACACAAATGTCTGCGGCGTGATAGCCAGCAAGGTCGGAAGCAACTCGCATGCAAAACTGTTGTCAGATGCCCTAAGCACGAACAAACTGCCCCCACTGCTAGGGGCGATACCCAGGGACGACACCATTGCCATACCCGAGCGCCATCTCGGGCTCCTCCCTTGGAGCGAGAACAAACGACAACGCGAGTTCTTCGGCCCCCTTGCCGACATCGCGGAGAAACACCTGGACATCGAGGGCATACTGCGGATCTCGCAAATCCCCAGGCCCTCCGCCGTGTGTTTCCACTACCCGGAGGCCAAGATAAAAGTCGCTATCGCCAGGGACGAGGCTTTCACATTCTACTACCCCGACAACATCCACCACCTGCGCATGGCAGGGTTTGAGTTCATTGATTTCTCTCCTCTCCGCGACAGCAAACTCCCGGACAACGCAGACATGCTCTACATCGGAGGAGGCTTTCCCGAGATATTCGCAGGACAGCTTGCCGAAAACTGCGGAATCCGCAACTCCATCCGGGATTTCGCGCTTTCAGCCTTGCCCGTCTATGCCGAGTGCGGCGGGCTGATGTACCTAGGCGACACTCTGCGAAATTCGCAGGGCGAGGTATTCCCGATGTGCGCTGTAATCCCGGGAAAGTCACGTATGACCCCCGGCAAACGCGCACTCGGGTACCGCGAAGTCGAGACCCTCCACGACCTCCCCTTCTGCAAGAAGGGCTCCATGCTCAGAGGGCATGAGTTCCATTGGAGCGAATTCACACCCGACACCAACCAAGAACACCTATTCAAGTGCAAAGACACCCGCGGAAAAACATGGCGCGACGGAATACGCATCGGCCAGATATCCGCAAGCTATATGCATCTCCATCTAGGAGGAAGGTAATCAGAAACTATTTTTGGGTAGACAGCGGCTGGTTTTAATCCGTTTCTGGTTGGTGTTCAAGGTGCCCCCTAACATATCGAAGGAGAATGGAAACATGTCGAATCTAAGAATTAAACTAAGCGCGTCGTTGTTGATTCTCTTTTTAGGATTGCATAACTCTTTCGCTCGGGACAATCAGAGGATGCCTGCCAAGGTTGTGAAGCTTGTCTTCATACATCACTCCTGCGGTGAGAACTGGCTTTCGGACGACAACGGGGGGTTGGCGGCGGAGCTACAGAAAAACAACTATTTTGTGAGCGACACGAATTACGGATGGGGGCCGGACTCCATTGGCGACCGCACAGACATCTTAAATTGGCCCGAGTGGTTTCTGGAGGATGACTCGACGAATGCGATAAACGCTCTTCTGAACGAAAGCGGAAGGCATTCACCATACGAGAGGATACTCAAGGATCCCGGCGGGGAGAATAGGATCATAATGTTCAAATCGTGTTTCCCTAATTCGAACATTGAGGGCAACCCTGGCGACAAGGGCACGGGTGGCACGAGCGGGGATCTGACCGTCGCTAACGCTAAAGGAATATACATCCGGCTGCTCCAGTTTTTCGCGAAAAGACAGGACAAGCTCTTCGTTGTCGTGACAGCTCCGCCAGTTTCAGACGCAAGCCACGCAAAGAACGCGCGGGCATTCAACAATTGGCTCGTCCACGAATGGCTCAAAGACTACAAATTCGAAAATGTGGCAGTCTTCGACTTTTATAATGTTCTCACGGGGAAAGATGCGCGTCATAGGATTTCCGGCGGCAAGCCGGAGCATACGATCGAGAAAAGCCGGAACACATTATACTACCCCGCCGGACGAGGCGACGACCATCCTTCAAAGCAGGGCAATCGCAAGGCCACAGAAGACTTCGTCCCGATGCTCAATCACTATTGCAATCTATGGCTCTCATCCAATCCGCCGGAGGCGGCGGAGCCCTACAGGGGCACCCTCCAGCGGCAGCAGGCACCTAAAAGTCCTGAGAAAGAGCTTGAGCGCCCATCGCCCCCGCCAACTCAACGGACAACGGCACCCGAGAGCCTTCAGGATGGGATGATTGACGATTTCAAGGGGGCGATCATAGGCTGGGAACTGTTCAGGGACGATGAAAAACCGGGGACTTCACTCGTGTTCAATGCGGCGGGAGGCGGTGCCGGAATGCAGATATCCTTCAACCTTCCCCCCGAAAGTTGGGCGACATGCGCGAAAATACTTCCAAAACCGCAGGACTGGAGCCGCTGGAAGGCCTTGTCAATCATTGCCGAGGGGAGGGGGGAGATGTCAATTTTCATCTACGAGGCAGGAAAAGGCGATGACGAACTTCGCATATTCGAGAAATCGCTTAGCTTGAGCGCGGGAGATGCTGCCGGCGCGCCAGTGCTGATTCCAATCGCCGAGTTCAGACAGCCCGGCTGGCAAGGCGATCC
>CAZANS010000184.1:0-5126 GCA_964486565.1 uncultured Victivallales bacterium | reverse complement strand
GTCCCGTCGCCTGGCCCAGGTCGCCTCCTGGTGGGCGGCCGTCATCTACACGATCCTGATTCTTCGCTGGACTACCTATTGCTCCGTCTTGCGGGGCAATTGATAATTATATCACAGAGTTGCCGTGTAGTCATCAGACGTCGGCCAGGGCGGCTGGTCACCCTTTAGGAGCAACTGACATGTTTAGCTGTGTGAGTGAGTGCTAATAAGAATGAACGAGAATCGCAGTATCTGCCGCATCATGGCCGTCGAAAAGACTAGGAAACAGGCTCTTTCCGGAGATCTGGAGCTACGCCGAGGCGTGTTGCTGATTGTCACCTTGGCAACAATAGCTCTGATGTCGGGGTGCAGTTCGTCAAAATACACCGAGTGGGCCGACCGCGACGCCTATGGCGCGCTCTCTGAGGGACAGGCCGCGGCTCTGGGCAAGGCGCATCAATTCGATATCGCCTATAGTCCCGTTGACTGCGATCGCTACCTCAAGCGGGCGGAGGACGAGACCGGCAGCCATGTGCAGGTGCTGACTGTCGAAGACGCCCTGAAGGTGGCGTTCAAGAACAGCAGGTCGTTCCAGACGAGAAAAGAGAACCTCTACAGTTCGGCTCTCTCTCTGGCCACCAATTCCCGTGGCTGGGATTCCTTCCTTCCCGGCGGGAATGTGGATTCCACGGCAGAAGCTGCGCGCACGTCCCAGGGAGGGCCGGAAGGGGGAGCCGACAATACGAATCGATACATCAGCGCAGATGGGAACTACTCACTGACCCGGCGTCTGGTCGGCGGCGGCCTGCTTACCCTCGGCGCGTCCATGAACGTTGTGACCAACCTTCTCGGGCAATCTGACACAACGATCGGTTCACTCGTCGAGGGCAGCTTCACGCAACCCTTGCTTCGTGGAGCGTGGCGTGGGCTGGCCTTCGAGGAGCAGCATCGTCGAGAGCGGGATTTCCTGATCGAGGTCTACGAGTTTGACCGGTTTCGACAGACGTTTGCCGTCGATATCATGCGGCAATACTATCGCGTCCTGACACTCAGAGATGTTCTCGAAAACAGCCGGACCAATATCAAGAGACTTACCATGGCCTACTTGCAGACCCAGGCAATGGTCGAGGGGGGGCAACTCCGTAGGACTCAGGAAGATCAGGCCGAACAGAACCTGCTCAGTTCGCAGATCAGTCTTGAGCAGACGCAGTTGGCCTACTCACAATCGCTCGACAGTTTCAAGATCGCGCTGGGTCTTCCAATCTCAAAGGAGCTGAAGTTGGATTACCCCGGCGCCCTGCGGTGGCTCAATGAGAGGGGCCCGCAGTCTTTGCCTTTTGCAGAGTCGGTTGCAACCGATACCTCCTTCGTGGCCGACACAGCCTTATTGAGGGCCCGCGCCAGTGCGCGAGATGGCGAGAAGGATGTCGAGATCGCCGCAGACCACTTCAGCCCCCAACTCGATCTCGAACTCAAAGCCTCCGCTCCGGGAACAGAGAAGGCTCAGCCGGTGCGTATCCAGACACAGCACCATACGCGAAGCGCCAAGCTGATGCTCAACTACAATCTCGACCAGACGGGCAACCGCGACGCCTACCGCAATGCCCTGATCAGGCGAGACCGATCGAAGAGAAGTCTCACGGAGACCGAAGACACCGTCACTCTGAACGTGCGAAACTCATTCAGATCGCTGAAGCAGTCAAGACAGAGTTTTGTGTTGCAGGCCAAGAGTGTCGAAATTGCCCAACGCCGGACCGCCCTCATCGCCATTCAGCGCAAACAGGGGCAGGCCTCCACACGTGATGTCCTTGAGGCGGAGGCGGCCCTGAACAGTTCGCTCAACGGCCTGACAAGCTCGCTGGTCAATTACACCATCACCCGACTCGAGTTCCTCGCAAGCCTCGGCATGCTCAACGTGGATGTCGATGGGACCCTTGCCGAGCGCGAGGTGCCTTTTGGCTACGACCGACTCCTGGAACGATATCCCTACCTGGAATCGGGTGAACTCGATGAGAATCAGATCGTGGCCGCCACACCGAAGGAATCCAAAGACGAAGCCGCAGAGGAAGCAGAGCAGAAATCGCTCTGAAGACGTCCGAAACGAGAATCACGATGAAGAGAAACAACATGAAGACCAAACTACTGTCAATGTTACTCGCCAGCGTTCTTTTTGCCGGTTGCTGGCCTTTTGGCAACGAGGAGGGTCGCTCCTCAGAACAAACCGCCGAGGCGGTCATTGAGAACCTGGTCATCACCACGACCGAAGACGGTACGGTCGAGGCCGAAGAGAAGGTCCTGATCTCCAATGAGTTGAAATGGTCTGTGATCATCAAGAGCGTCGTCGAGGAAGGCACGGTCGTCGAAAAGGGGGATCTGATCATTGAGTTTGAGTGCAAGAATCTGGAAGACGCCATCGACCAGAAGGAGCTTCATCTCAACAATGCTGAACTGGCGCTGGAACAGGCCAAGAAGGATCTGCTTATCGCGGAGAAGCAGCATGCCATCAACCTGGAACGGGCCAGAAATGCCCTCCAGGACGCCCAGGAGAACCTGACGCTCTACCAGGATCAATCCCAGAGTAACCTCGCCCTGATGGAAGAGTCGGCCAAGCGGACCAAAGAGGCGCTGGATCGCTATAGTTCAAAGGGGGGCCAAAAGGAAAACTCTTTGCGAGATGCCGACATCGCTATCACGATGGCCCAAAAACGATTGAAGATTGCGGAGGAAAGGCTCGCCTTCAAGAAGACGGTCAATGAAGACCCCAAGTTGAAAAAGCCCTACAGCGAAAGTGAGATCGAGACTGATGAACTCAATGTCGATACGCTTAAGAACACGCTGGAGAACGCCATCGCCGCGAAGGAGTTGTTGATCAAGTATGACATCCCTCAGATGATTCGGCAATTGGAGGAGACTGTCAACCAGGCCGACACGGACCTGAAGATCCTCAAGACGCACACCGTCATTCAGACAATGCGTCAGAAACAAACAGCGGTCAAGGAAGCGCAGTTGAACCTCGAAAGGGCCCAACTTGGCCAGGAAGCCGAATTGAAGTGGAAACAGCAGGAGATCAAGGGCAAGGAGAAAGAGCTCCAAGAACACGAGGATCAGATGGAGGAGCTCAAAGAGGATGAGCAGAAGCTCAGGGTCACCGCCGAGAAGGCCGGCCTGGTGCTCTACACGCCCGGCTGGAAGGGGGAGGGCCTGAGGATCATGATCAAAGAGGGTGAGTCGGTTTACCCGAGAGCCCAACTGCTGCAGATCCCCGACATGACGACGCTCCGCGTCAAGACAATGCTCTTTGAAGCCTTGAGGGAGTATGTCACCATAGAAGGCGGCCAGGGCCAGAGCAAGGTTGTGGAGGGGGAGATCGAAGCCTATATTGGCGAGGCCTTCAAGAGTCTGATTACACGGGTTGCGACAGGCGTTGTGCCCAAGGAGAACTTCGAAGCCGAAGCGATCAAGATCAAGACCGATGGCATCATCCCCAGGATCAAACAGGCCGTCATTGATGGAAGAATGACGAAGGAGGAGGCCCAGAAGTTCTATGCCCGGCTGCAGAAGCAAGAAGTCGAATTGGCGGCCCAGACGGGTGGTACCCCGAAACCCATCCCGATCGATTGGGACGAGCTTCCTGATACGCCCAAGACCGTCGCCAATCGGCCGGAAGACCAGCAAGGAACACAGGCCGTCCTCGTTCTCGATGCCTTCGCTCAGAAGACCCAGATTGCCGGCCGGATCGTTGAGTCTTCCCCCCTCCCGAAAAGTACGGGTCCCGAATGGCTGCAGACTGGGACCAAGGCCTATGATCTCCATGTGGGCATTGACTGGGAAGCGAACGGTCTGATCCCTGGAAAGAACGTCAGACCCGGTATGGGCGGAAAGGTGACACTGCTTCTCGACGAGATCAAAGACGCACTGACCATCCCCGTCCTCTCGGTGTACAACAAGAAGAACCGCTACTACTGCATGAAACTTCAGGATGGAACGCCGACAGAAACGGAGGTTACGCTGGGCAAGATGAACGAGAGCCGCGTGCAGGTGCTCTCCGGGCTTAACGAAGGGGACAAGGTTCTCCTCGTCGCCAAGTCAGAAGAAGGCATTGAGTCGGAGAAGGTCTCCGACGAAGCGGATGCCTCCTCCGGCAACAGCGAGATGGGGGAGGGCAAGTAGATGGAACCGGTCATTCGCCTTGAATCGGTCACCAAGACCTACCATGTGGGGCTGGGGGTAACGGCCCTGGACAACGTGGAACTGAGCATCCCGGAGGGGCAGTACATTGCGATCATGGGCTCCAGCGGTTCGGGCAAGAGCACGATGCTCAATCTCCTTGGGTGTCTGGACCGACCCACCAGTGGCAAGTACTATCTGGGCGGCGATGATGTCTCCACTTTCTCAGACAACCGACTCTCCGAGACACGCAACGGTCGGCTGGGATTCGTCTTCCAGTCGTTCAATCTTGTCCCCTGGATGACGGTCACGCAGAACATCGAAATACCACTCTTCTATCGAGGCACTCCCAGAAGGAAGAGACGTCGCATGAGCGCTGAACTCGCAGAAGTGGTTGGACTTGGCGAGCGTCTGGACCACCGCCCCTTTGAGCTTTCGGGTGGGCAAATGCAGCGTGTCGCGATCGCCCGAGCACTGTCCAACGATCCGTTGGTCTTGCTTGCCGACGAGCCCACGGGAAATCTCGATACCCAGACCGGTGAGGAGATTATGGATGTCTTCGCTGAACTCAGCGCCCGGGGGAAAACCATCATCATGGTCACCCATGAACCGCACATCGCCGAGCATGCCGACCGCGTCATTACGCTCCAGGACGGCCGGATCAAGGCGGATGTGATGAACGACAAGAAGGAGCATCCTGGCCATGGGTAAGTTCGTTGACATCATCCTGCTCGCTCTGCACAGCCTCTCAGTTCATCTGGTGCGCTCGGGACTGACCATGCTAGGAATCGTATTCGGGGTCTGCAGCGTCAGCATCATGCTGGCGATTCAGACCGGCGCCAGCAAAGAGGCACAAGAAAAGCTCAGTGTTCTCGGCAGCAACAATGTGATCATGAACTCCATCGAGCCGGCGCGCGATACGAATGGCGGCCGCGGTCAGGGCAAGGTCGTACTCAAGGAATACGGAATCCACTACCGGG
>CAZANS010000183.1:0-5127 GCA_964486565.1 uncultured Victivallales bacterium | reverse complement strand
ACTGAGTTGGGGATGCTCTGTCCTCTGAAGGTCTCGATGTTTCTGACCATCAGGTCAACTAATTTCCGTGATTCTGGGAGAACTCTTTCCAGGAGAAACCTCGCCTTTATGGAGTATGCGGCGGGTATGGTCTGGGCGGTGCTCCATTTTGCAAGGGCATCCTCAAGCTCTTCGGGTCTCATGTCCCTCAGGTATTTTGCGATTGCGATGAAGTACTCGTCCACGGTCCTGTTGAATTGAATCTCCTCAAGCCTTTTATTCTCGGCGGCCTCTTTCCCCTGTTTGGCTTCCTCAAGTTTTTTACGCCTTTCCTCCGCAGCAAGCATGTTGGCGATCTCCTCCTGCTTCTGCCTGTGTCTGATCAGGGATTCCGAGAGGCTCATGTATGCCTTGTTGAGTGTTTCCCTGTTGTTGTGGGAAATGACAAGGTATATTCTGTGAGAGGACAGTTCAAGCACTGCCTCGATGTCATTGCTGAGTTTTTCGAGTTTCTCTGCTGGGGTTGCATCCTCGGAAGGGTTGGTGGATCTGATTTCCTGGATGAGTTTCTCCAGTTTGGATGAGAAATCTTCAATTTCTGCGGTTTTAGCAATCAGGAGGGCTTCGTTTTGTGCGATCTGTTTTTTGATTTTTACAATCAGCGCATGGGCTTCCTCCGGGGCGTTTTTGCCGTATTGTGCAATAAATCTTTCGACCTGTGCGAGGGACTGTTCCATGGAGAAGAACTCAATCTGTTTTTTGAGTACCGCGAATTTCTCTGCCGCCTCCTCGACTTTAGGGAGATCTATGCCCGCAGGGGGCTTGGTCTCTTGGGGGGAGGATGACTTCATGTCGGAGAAGACGATGATGCCAATGGCGATGGCGAGTCCTGTGACGGCAGCGAAGAGTATGCCGATGACGGGCTTGAGGTTCTTTGTCGCCTTGTCTTGGTCGCTGATGACGGTGGATGAGATGGGGGTTGATGAAGTATCTGTGTGATGCGTGTGGAAAATCTTGCCCTCGATCTCAGGCTGCCTGATCCTTTTGAGCGCCTTGCTGATATCTGACCATGAAATGGGGCGTTCGGATGGATCCTTCTCGATAAGCTGGTTGACAAGTTGCACGAGGATCGGGGTGAAGCGTGGGTTGAAGCTTGAGAGCACCGGGGGTGTGGTCTCCAGATGGTTTTTGAAGACTTTCCCAGGGGTGTCGTCGGGGAATGGTGTGATGCCCGAGAGCATCTGGAAAAGGGTGATGCCGAAGGAATACATGTCCGACTGGCATGAAATTTTCTCTACATGCCCCTTGATGATCTCCGGGGGAGCATACAGGGGGGTCGCCATTATCGCCCCCTTTGTCTTGTCCTCGTGCATGGATTTTGCGAGCCCCAGGTCGGCAAGCTTTGTGCCTCCGGAGCTGTCTAGGATTATGTTCTCGGGCTTGATGTCACCGTGTGTGAGTTTCTGGTTATCCCATGAGTATTCGAGTGCGTCGGCGATCTTGACAGCGATCCTGATTGCCTCTTTGGGGTCGAGGCAGCCCTCTCGTGATATTCTGGCCTCGAGTGTCTCGCCGACGATTAGCTCCATTGCGAAGTAGTAGATTCCCTCGAGAGTGCTTCCTGCGTCGAAGACCTGGACGATGTTGGGATGGTTCAGGCTGGCCGCGGCCCTGGCCTCCTTGAAGAAGTTCTCGACGAACTCAGCGTCCTCGGATAGGTCGTCGGCAAGGACTTTCAGCGCGACGTGTCGTTCGAGGTTTAGCTGCTTTGCCTTATATACTATGCCCATCCCCCCCCGTCCAATCTCACTTTCGATCTCGAATCCGCCGATGATAGTCCCTTCTGGGAGTTTGCTTGCGGAGTGTATCAGTATGGTCCTGCATACTGAGCATAGCTGGGCGTTGCTGCCTGAGTCCTTGACAAGTTCAACGTCCTTTTCGCATTTGTAACAGAATTTGCTCATTGAACAACCAAAAAAATAAAGACAGCCGATACAATTGTTTATTGTCGGCAAAGCTAAATGGCTCACATGTTTTCCCGGGGGGCCTCTTCCCCGGACACCTCCAAAACGTCCCAGACGCTGGTAATATTGCATTGAAAAGCCGCAGAATCAATGCGTTGAGGGAAGAAAATTCTCAAAAAAGAGAAAGCGAGGTGGTTATTTTAGCTCGTAGGATGAGACATTGATGATAATCTCGCCGAAGAGTCCGGACTGGGCCTCTCCCCTGACGATGATTGCCTGCTCGTCTTCGGGAGGCGGCATGAGATGGAAGTTCAGTCTGACATCTCCGATTCCCATCGGAGTGTCCTTGCCGCGGTAGCGGACAAATAGCCTTGCTGCGGAGAACTCCGGGTCGCTGGAGGCATAGTAGTCGTCGGTGGTGAACTTGAATCCCTGATAGGAGTATCTGACGACACCTTGTGTTGTCACCATTGTTCCTTGCGGGATTCTGGAGAGGTTTTCCCATTGGACGTCCCGGAGCTGCGAGTAGTTGAGCGTGCCTCTTGGCTGAAGCAGTGCGAAATAGTTTTTGTGTGGAGGTGGCTGATGTCTGCCTATGAAGGGGACTGCCATGAGAGCCAACATAACAGTTGCGGTTGCTGTGGCGGTGAGGAGGCATAGGATGTATGCGTCGGGGCTGGTGGCTGCAGGGCTGGAGATGCGGATCAAGGAGCGCATTGATCGAATGGCTGAAAGCTGGCGTCTGAGAAACGGTGAATGCCTGATGACGACGGCGAAGTGGCATGATATCGCTGCGAGAAATACGATTGAGAGTGCCGGCTCGATAAGAAAGAGGTATGCGACGAGAGGAATCCCCAGGATATGGGCGAGGGAGTATCCGGCGACTACGACGATGATTGAGCGTGCCCGGGATAATATGGCCCTCCATAGGCGCAGGGTGGTTTTGCATGAGAAGGCCAAGGCCAGCGACGAGGTTGCGGCGAGGATATAGATCAAACCCTCGAAATCCGGCAGTGGCAATAGAATGCCGGTGAAAATTCTCACCGGGAAGACATATGCCTTGGGGTTGGGGAATCTTGTCAATGGGTTTTGAGGTGCCCAACCGGCGACGAGCCTGTAAATCCCGAAGGAGACGGATGCAGCGGGGTTGTCGAGGAATGCTCGCGTCATCTTCGCTCTTGCTGCTTTAAAATAGTCTCCTTCCGAGAAATCTCTTCTCTCGGGTTTATATATTTGCTCGACGACATACTGTATTGACAGCTTCATGTCCTTGTTCTCGATGCTTGCTATATGCCATCCTGGAATGACGCATACGGGGACGACGGCATTCTGAATGCGGTAGTTCCTGATGCCCCATGGGAGGCAGAGTATAATTACGATGCATACCGGGAGGAGCGACTTGAGCGTTTTCCTTTTCGGGTCTGAGGCAATGGTTCTCCAATGCGTGAGGCGCGGGGATGTTTTTGCGGCGCGGGAGGAAAGCTGCAGCCATACTGCCGGGAAGAGGAATGGCAGGGACACCAGGAAGACGGGCCGTGCATGCACGAGCAGTGCATACAGCACCGACAGAACGACAGTGGAGGTGAAATAGAACCGTCGGATTGCCAGCAGGGTGATGCATACGGCAAGTAGGAGTGTCAGGCCGAGAGTGTGGGGGCTTGAAATCGCCATGAAGTAAGGCGCGTGCCCCAAAACGGCATAGAGCGCCGAGGACAGTGTTGCGAATCTTGTCCCGAAGAGGGCGGCGGCAAGAACGAATACCAGCAGTATGTTGAGTGTGTCGAGAAAAAGATTGAGGTATTTGGGTATTGCGTGCCCTCTGCTTCCGGATATGGAGTAGGCCGCTGCCACGAGTGTCGGGTATATCGGAGCACGTGTCGATGAGGTGAAGAAGCCTTCCGTCCATGCGGCGAAAGTCCGATGGTCAAGGATGTTCACGGCCAGCTCCCTGAAGTTCATCTCGTCCATGGTGGGGTATGTCGCCGGTGGGGGGCCGCAGGCGTATGCCAGCACGCCGATCCGGATAGACAATCCTGCGAGGAGGATGATTGCTATCGGCATGGCTTTCCGGACTATGGAGCCACTTTTGCATCGGTGTGGCCTCGCATCCAGGATGTCATGCCTCGTGGCCACGTGTGGTTTTGGAATCGTCTCTTTAGAGTCGGTTGATTTCATCTGATCAACTGTATGATTCTGGCGAAGGCACCGTTTATCAGTGTTGTGCCGAAGATGTTGTGTGCCAGTTCCATTGATTCTTTGTCGTTGTGGGAGTCCATGGGTTTTCCGGTTTTCTCCGATCCAAGAGTCAGCATGAACGCCGCCGCCCCTTCGCCGGGCGATCCTTCGATCTTGAAAGGGGAAGCCTTGTTCCATAGGTCGCAGATAATTGGAGTGAGACTGCAGCGAACTTCGCAGGCTACCAGAAGCACCCTTGAGTTCTGCGAGTTCTGCAGCATTGACTCGGCAAGCGTCATGGCGTTTTCGAAAGGGTGGTCGAAACCGTTGACAGTCAAGGACGGGCCGAGCAGCTTCAGGCCGGCCGTGATGTAGAATGCAGGGGCGTTGTGCACCGAGTTGGAGAAGGATGACGGCGACGGCGCGCCCTCTCCGAAGTCCAGCACCCCGTCAAGAAAGCGGAAGGTCGTAGGGTATGCACCTAAAGGCGTGACAACGATAAGCGCGGTATCGTCATCCTCAGGAAAAGGCTGAGACCGGCCTTGGTTGCCGCTGGAGGATGACAAGGCCTCCTCCGCCGCGCAGAATGCGGCCATGCAGAGCCTGTCGGCCCGGCGGCGCATGGGCTTGAGATCCGGTGAGGAAAAGACCTCTTCAGGAATCTGGAATGCAGTATGGGCATTATTTTTTCTGCCATCGCCGAAAGGATTTTCTTTGAGCATTTCGAGCATTTGGTCTTTTCCCCTGCCGAATGGCCCGACAACTCCCCCGGCGATGCATCTCAGCTCGGAAGAGGGTTTCTTCAAGCAGGGTTTTGTTATCCGCATTGTCATCTTTTCAACTGCGGCATCCAGTTCTGGAACGGCTATGGATGCCCTGGCGGCGCGGGAGGGGCGGGCTTGGTATTCAAGCCTGCCGAAGAGAAGTGCGAGACAAGAGCCTCCGAAAGCCATGGATGTTGAGACCACCTTGCCTCCTGCATATGGTATTGTGGAGCTTGCGGGTGCGA
>CAZANS010000182.1:0-5177 GCA_964486565.1 uncultured Victivallales bacterium | reverse complement strand
CGCGAAGATAGACAGAATCCTGAATCCGTGCCCCCCTTCGCACAAAGGGGAAACGCTAAGAATCCTTCAGTATACCCGCGGTCGAGAACCCGGGACCAGCGGGATGGAGCTTATCTTCGCTAGAAATGCTCAAGGGGCTGACTCCTCGGCGGCGTCCGAAGACCCCTCGACATCAAATATGGGCATGTATACCCGGTTCGTCACAATCAGGTCTGAGCTGAAAATAAGCCTGTTGAACGCGCCTCGGAGATCCTCAAGATTCATTCGCTCGTAGGGGTCTGAGGATACCGAGTGGGATGTCAGCCGGGCGCTTTCAAGAAATATCGCCCCGACACCAGCAATATCGGCCGCAAAGTTGTTCAGGACATAGCCCGAGCCGAAGCCGTTTACAAGATCAACCGAGTCGTTGCGCAGCTCCCGGCGAAATCCGTACGGGGCATCGTTCGTGCCTACCTGCGCAACATCGTCGTTCGTGAACATCCTCTCGTCAGGACCCTCCGTCCATGTGCGTATCGCCTGACCCGGGTCGCCAAAGACACCAGAATACGCATAGTTGTCCGCGGTGCCACGGCATTCCAGCAGGCTCTCTATATTCGTGCTGCCTATCGCATAGGCGAATATCACAGCAAGGAAAACTGTTAGTATCGCGATCATGCAGACAGCCATCTCGGCTATCGCCTGACCACGCTGCCTTTTAAAATAATCTTCCATTCACTTCACCGGTTTGCTGCATTTGTCTGCATACGATCCCGTACATCAAACGCTGTACATTGCCATTTTATTGCCGACAAGCTGCCGCTAGGCTCCGAGAGCCTTCTTCAGCTCGCGTTGGAAATCCTTTATGTCCTCCTCGGTCGGGGTGCCCTCAGTCTTCTCAAAGCCTAGCCTGCCCATCTGGTCGAGTATCCAGCTCGCGCTGGCTCCAGATCCGAACTTCACCGTGCCGTGCATCGCGACCCCAGGGCGGGAAAGACGGTTTATCTCGACTTTCGTCTTCCCGGTGTCCCCCTCCGCAAGCACGCCTACGGGGGTATCCTTTCCAGCAGAATCCTTTCCTGCCGACGGATCAGGCTCGTCGGTCTTCGTCCAGTCTATGTCCTCGATCTCCGAAGCCAGAAGCCTCAGCTCAAGAAACGTCATCGCCACATCATGCTCCGAGGAAAGCGTCTTGAGTATGGAGTTCAGCGTCTCACCCTTCTCCAGAAGCTCCGAAACTACCTTCTTGATTACTTCCTTATCCATAATAATGTTCCTTTTATCATTGCTAGTACACGACAAGCTCTAATCTATACACTCAAACCGCTCTAGTCAAAGCCACACCGCAAAAATCAACCCTTTTTAAATTATCGAGCCAACAACCAAAGAAATCTTAAAATTGAGAGAGAAAAACGCAAAACCCTCACAACTTAACTCCACAGGCTCTAGGCTGAAAGACAACCTTTGCCAAGCACCAAAAACATGATATATTCAACCTGCATGCTGCATGTGCCAGCAAGTATGGCATTGATTATGCTTCTGAACACCCCCGGAGGATTAAACCGGGCAAGAAGAAAGGCTAGGATTTGAAATGTGGTTCACCGGAAACAAATACGCGAGCGAGGACACGACCTCTCTGGGACAAAGCTTCCACCGCGAGAAGACCCAGAAGATCAACTCCAAACCTCCTCTCGCAGACCTTGAGCAAGGATACTCACGATGTCTGCATTGCGGACTGCAGCTCAGCCTCTCGGATTTCGACGGCCTCAGCATCAGCAGATGCCACAAATGCGACACCCCGATATTCATCCCCATGATCGTCAAGGACTACTGGCTATACGAACCCCTCGGCGGCGGTGGCATGGGCAGCGTCTACCATGCATTCCACAGGACCAATTCAAAGATCGAATACGCTGTCAAAATCCTCCCGAGAAGCAAGAAGAAAGACTCATGTCTCGTGGATTCGCTGGTGCACGAGGCCAAGGTATGCTGGAAGCTTGGCGAACATCAGCATCTCACCAAGGTCATTGACTACGGCAAATGGCTTGACGAGCATTTCGCCGTCTTCGATTACGTGGACGGCATAAGGCTCGACCACCTGATAGAATCGCCCGTCAAGCGCTCGGAAAAACAGATCCTCCTTTGGGCACTGCAGATCCTGTCCGCAGAACAGCATATGTTCGACAAGGGCTACCTCTTCCGCGACCTGAAGCCGCAGAACATCATCATTGACCGCAAAGGTAATGTCAAACTAATTGACTTCGGACTAGCACTTCCCGTCGAGGATGCCCTGAACGCCATGCACGACCAGATCCAAGGCTCACCTTACTACATCCCACCCGAACGTATCGTCGGCGCAGGCGAGTCTCAGCACAGCGAGATATACAGCCTCGGCATGGTCGTCTTCCATATCATCGCCAGAAAACCATACTACTCCGCAGAGGACGTCAAGAGCCTCGTCAGCAAGCATGTGGTCGCGCTCAGAGTCAACAGCCTCGCTGGAAAGCTGCCCGCAAAAGTCAACCCCAGAATCGTATCGGCACTCAACAAGATGATAGCAAGGAACCCGGCAAACCGCTTCCACTCATACAAGGAAGCCGCCGCAGAACTCTTCAGCGTCTACAAGGAGTGCGCATGACCAAATAAATTCAATCCAGCACAAGCCGGTGGAGGAAACAACTCCTCCCGCCGAAGCTTTTCACATATCTTCATTTCCAGCCCTGTGCCCTCCCGGAGATCCTCCGGGAGGGCACACCCTTTCCAGAGAGCCAGATTCAAAACTCCGCGTGAACCGCGTTGGGAGCGCAGGCGCAGCATACGGTCAGACGAAATGGCTGGCGCATAGCAAACGGAAAGATGAACGCGGCGTCGTTCTCGAAGGACGGACCACGGACGGCAGAGGACAGCAAATCCCAAGTCGCACTGAATCGTATCGCGGCCCTATTGTTCATTCACGGTGGATCTGAGTTTCTTGATATTGCCTCGGGATTTCTTGTGGTCGAGGCGTTTTTTCCGTGCTGTGCCGGAGGGATTGGTCGGTATACGTTTTTTTTGAGGGGCCGAGGCTTTCTTTATGAGTGCCTTGAGGCGGCGCAAAGCGTCTGAGCGGTTCTTCTCCAGAGATCTGAAGCACTGGGCCTTTATGACGACAATTCCATTTGTTGTTATATGGTGGTGGCTGGATCTGAGCAGTCTGATCTTGCATGATTCCGGGAGGGTGGACTTTCGGATGTCGAATCGGAGGTGGGCCGCGGTGGAGACCTTGTTGACGTTTTGGCCCCCGGGTCCTGCCGAGCGCACGGCATGGATCTCCACCTCCCCCTCCGGCAAGAAAAAGTCTTCTGGAGCAGCCATCTCCGTCACTCCACCGTGACAGCTTTATGTTCCTCGTGGCTCACTGCACCAAGGGTCTCGCGCGCAATCATCAGCTCCTCGTTGGTCGGCATCACCACCGCCTTCCAGGCACTTGACTCCGTGGTGATTATCCCCTCCCGCCCCTTGCAGGCGTTGTTTAGCTTGATATCAAGATGCAACCCCAGCGCTGACAGCCTTCCGACCACCTTTTCCCTTATGTATGAGCTGTCCTCCCCACTCCCACCTGTGAACACCAGAGCGTCGGCACCCTCCAGCAACGCAAAGTAAGATCCGATATACTTAACAAGCCTGCGGATAAACATCCTGAGAGCTCTCATAGACTGCTGGTTCCCGGCCTCGGCCGAGTCTATAACGTCCCTCATGTCGCTGCTGCCTATCCCGCTCACACCCAGAAGGCCGCTCTGCTTGTTGAGCAGATTGTCTATCTGCTCGACACTCATGCCGAGCTCGGCAAGCCTCAGCACCACCGCCGGATCCAGGTCGCCGCAACGTGTGCCCATCACAAGCCCCTCGAGGGGGGTCATCCCCATCGAGGTGTCATGGACTATACCCTTGTTTATCGCCGTGATGCTGCAACCGTTGCCAAGATGGCATGTGATGAGCTTGAGCTTCGAGAACGGTTCACCGAGGAATTTAGCGCAGGCCCGTGCGACAAAACTATGCGAGGTGCCGTGGAAGCCGTAGCGCCTGATGCCGTACTTGGTGTAAAGCTCGTAGGGTATCGCGTAAAGGTAGGCCTCCGGAGGCATGGTCTGGTGGAAGGCAGTGTCGAAAACAGCCACATTCGGCGCATGCGGGAATATCTCCTCGCATGCCTCGATCCCCGACATATTCGGGGGGTTGTGAAGAGGTGCCAGCGAGAAGCAGTCGCGTATGATGTCCTTTACATGAGAGTCTATCAGCGCGGGCTTGGTGATTTGCTCGCCGCCGTGGACCACCCTGTGCCCCACCGCCTTAACCTCCGAGAGTTTGGTTATCACTCCCAGCTCCGGGTCGGTAAGCTTGTCGCAGATGACGAAGAGAGCCTCCTTGTAGCTTGCCACTTTTGGATGGCTCTCGGTGCATATTCCGTCGGGTCTCTTGTATATTAGGTGAGGCGTTGGCGAACCTAGCCTCTCGACCTGACCCTTTGCCAGCACATCCTCCTTCTTCATGCTGTACAGGGTGAACTTGATAGATGAGCTGCCGGCGTTGATAACAAGAATCTTCATGAGTTCAGATATTCTCCTGACTGTTTAAGCTTGACGTTGCACTTTGTGGGCAGAAGCCCGTCCTATTCTATACCGACGCGGGCACTTTTTCAAATCTTTTTGGCCGAACTTCGGCGTTTTGATTGTCAACACAATAAAAAATGGTATTGTAAGCGTGTCGCAAGACATGCCCGGAAAGGTGGTTCTAACCCTAGTGAAAATAATATGCTGACAGCGAAAGAAACAGATTCCGTGATGATGCTTGAGGCCCTCAGGCTTGCCAGGAAGGGTTTTGGACGGACATCCCCGAACCCCATGGTCGGCGCGCTGGTCGTGAGGGACGGGGTGCTTGCAGGGAGGGGCTGTCACCTCCGTGCCGGCTTGCCGCACGCGGAGATAAACGCGATAAACGATGCCGGCGGGGTGCCCGCATGTGCTGGAGCGGATCTTTATGTCACTCTTGAGCCTTGCTCAACCATGGGAAGGACGCCACCGTGCACCGATGAGATCATCAAGGCACGTTTCGGCAGGGTCGTGATCGGCACGCCCGACCCGAACCCATCGCATTCCGGGAGGGCGCTTGGCCTGCTCGAGAAGGCGGGGTTCGACGTCGAGGTGGCGGATCGTAAGGATGAG
>CAZANS010000181.1:0-5230 GCA_964486565.1 uncultured Victivallales bacterium | reverse complement strand
CTTATTTTGAGTGACACTGTAGTAACTACTGCGAACTCAAAATGAGGATGGAGACCGCTGGTGGCAACCTGCCCCCTTGACCGCATGGCGGGCGATGAGCGAGCGGGGGTTGTAGAGCGTTTTTTATGCCGGAACGAGACGAGGAATGCGAGATCACATAACAATTTCTATATTTGACATCTTCAAGCCTGGCCCCGGGCCTTCGAGCTCGCACACCATAGGGCCGATGAAGGCAGCCTCGGACTTCCTTGCCCGACTCGGAGCTTTTCTCCGGGGCAGGAATCTCTGTTCACCGTGCATTGAGGTATACCTTTACGGATCGCTGAGTGCAACCGGGAGAGGACACGGAACACACAGGGCTGTCATGGGAGGTCTCCTCGGATGGGAGCCCGAATCATGCGACTGCAAAAAGTTACAGAAGCTCCTTGAGCCTCCTGCTAGAAAATATACCGTGTCTGTCTCGGAGAAATCCATTCCGATGATTTCCGACAACATTCATTTCGCAGGGAACGAGCCCTCCCTCCCCTTTCAGAACACAATCATATTCAGGCTGTTGGAGAAAGGTGATATAATTTTTGAGGAGGAATACTACTCAATAGGCGGCAGGTTTATACAGCGCAAGGGCGAAAGCATGCCCAAGACAACGGAAGTACCCAACAAATACCGCAACATGAATGAATTCCGAAGGCTGATGCGTGAAACAGACCTATCTCTTAAGGGTCGGCATAGCAGTCCTTTTCGGGATATTGCCGGCGGTCGTGTTTTTCGTCAAATCCAAGACGAGCATGGGCAAGCTGCTTGCCATTGTCGTTCTCACGTTGTTTTTGAGTGCTCTCTGCTTCGACCTTCTGGATGATTTCGGGATAATTGATTCGGGGGCGGAAATCGAACGGATCGAGCGGATGCCGGACTTGCCACGTAATCCGGCATTAGAGTAAGAAGCTTGGAAATGAGTGAGGCCCTCACGTTTGTCATGCTTGTCGCGTTTGCCGTCATGATATCCGGCATCATCTGTGTGTATTACTGGCTTGAGCCCGGCGGTTCGTTCAAGGTGGATTATCCCATAAAGGAATTGTCGGACATCGAGGCTCTGCGTGTGCCAAGGCACGAGATTGACGAGGAGGCTACCGCAAGAAATGCCGCGAGTCTGTCCGACGCGATAGGGGACATAATCACCGTCAACATTGACCGCGGCCCCGCCTACCGCATGTGGACAGGCGACATATCCACCGACCTGGGCTACCTGCGCGGGATAGAGAATCTGATGCTGGACATGCTGGACAATCCCGAATGGCTGCATCGCCTGGCCAAGTTCATAAGTGACGGCATTTTGAAGACCCATGAGGAGGCCGAGGCCGCCGGAGACTGGGGACTCTGCGCACACCAGAACCAGGCCATGCCATACGCGGATGACCTGGATGACCCGGCGGCGAATGTCAATGGAGTCAAACGCAAGCAATTATGGGGATACATGGCGGCACAGGAACTGACGGCCGTATCGCCTGAAATGCACGACGAGTTCATGCTGCAGTACCAGATGCCGATCCTCGAGAACTTCGGACTGGTCGCCTACGGCTGCTGCGAGGACTTGACAAACAAGATAGGCATCCTGAGAAAGCTCCGCAACCTCCGCCGTATCGCCGTGTCGCCGTTTGCGAATGTCGCACGCTGTGCCGAGCAGATCGGGCAGGACTATGTCATCAGCTACCGCCCAAGCCCGGCGGACATGGTAAGCTACGGCTTCGACAAGGACAGGATCCGCTCAATCCTCAGACGCGACCTGGAGGCATGCAAAGAATGCCATGTGGATATCACCCTCAAGGATGTCGAGACTGTCGGAAATGACCCCGCAAGAGTAAAGGAATGGGTCGCCCTGGCACGTGAAACCATATAGGAAACCCTAAATCCTAAGCACTAAAACCCAAGAGCAAACTTCAAAATAAGATAGGGGCGCACGTGAATGCAAGGAAACTGTGAGGGAAGAAAATCAACGACACTCGCCGATGACCTCCGATGCGGTCTCGTAGGAGAAGCCCTTTGAGATGAGATGCCTTAGGAGCTTATCCTTCATCGTACGGTCGTCCCTGTTGATTTTTGTCGAACGCAGTTTTTTCCGCAGGGCTTCGCGGGCCGCAGAGATCTCGTCGTGGCCGCCGGAGGAAAGCCTGGCCAATTCCTCCTCAACCACATCCCCTGGCACCCCCTTTGCCCGCATCCGGGCCTTGACCAACCTCATCCCAAGTCCCTTCCCCATCAGTTCCTCGGCGTACTGCGCAGCGAACCCGCGATCGTCAGCCAACTCGAGCCTTCGGCATTCCCCGAGCACGTCCTCGACCACAGCCGATTGGAATTTTCTTCCGGCAAGCTTCCTTCTAAGCTCGCTCTCGGAATGCGCTCTCCCTGAAAGAATTCGCAACAACGCCTCCCATGCCTCCAGGCGACGGCTTCTGAATACAATATCCTCCCAGCGGCTGTCGGCATAGATCTTACCCTTGCACAGACCCGCCCCGATCCCGACTTCGCCATGTATCCTCAAGCTCTCCCCGCTTGCAGTGCGGACTTGATAGAACTTGCCTTTCTTCACGCATGACTTGATTTCCATACCTAAACCTCACTCCTTATTTGCGACATCAACAATATACCCCGCCGCACCCCTTTTTAAACCTCAGGGACAACTTCTTGAGCAGTTCCGGGGCAGACTAGACCTATGGATAGAGGGGCGGAGTATCTTCGCGTATTAAACTTCGCTGTGCAAGTTTTTTGCTTGAAACAAATCATATTGTGGCTATAGTTGCTGTCCCCCGTCGGCCGGCAACCGATGCAGGCAGGTAAAAAGACACTTGTTTTCAGGAAAGTTCAGCACAAAATGAAAAGACTCAAGAGTTACAAGGTAAAAAAAGCTTCCGTGGTCGTACCCGTCTTCAACGAGGAGGCGTGCCTGGAGGAAATGATATCTCGCTGTTTAGAGACATGCAAGGGGATGGGCAAGAAGTTCGAAATAATACTGGTTGACGGCGGCACTTTCTACGGGAAAGTCTATCAGGATGTGCAGCACCGGGCACCAAGCATAAGAAATGCTAAAAAGGTACTCGACTGGATTCCCTCGATCACCCTTGACCAGTCAATAGAGCAGACCCTCGACTTCTTCCTCTCGCAGGCCATCGAATCAAATGAGTTCAGCTTCAAGGATACCGACAGCCAGTCATAGGGGGACAAAATTGCCCGGACATCACCGAAGGATCAAATCATGTCGTTAATTTCCGACAGGTCGCTAGGATTCAAGATAAGCACGGGAATTCTCTCGCTTCTCATGCCTATGCTCCTTCTGGTTCTCTTCTACAACCACAAGGTATCCCAGAAACTCCTGATGAAGAATGCCTCCGAGAACGCCCGGAATCTGACCTTGGCCACACGCAACCGCATAGATCAGGTTTTCCTCGGCGCCGAAAAGGTTACCAACACATTCTCGGCAATGGTCGAGGACTCCAGATTCGACGAGAAGACAATGCACGGGCTGCACCAAGTGTTCATCAGGGCAAACAAGGATGTATTCGGCACCTGCATGGCGTTCGAGCCTGGAGTTGTCAGTGGCCGTGACAAAGGGTTCGCGCCATATTATTTCCGCGAGCCGGGAGAAGGGCTTGGATACAAGGATCTTCTCGAATCCTACGACTACTTCACATGGGAGTGGTACAGCAGACCCAAGGAGCAGAAACGGCCTGTTTGGACTGAGCCTTATTTCGACGAAGGTGGTGGGGATGTGCTGATGACCACATACTCCGTGCCTTTCTTTGATAAAGCCACCGGCTCTGTGGCCGGGATAGTCACGGCAGACCTTACCCTTGAGTTCCTTGACGACATCATGTCCTCGGTGAGATTCTTCGATTCGGGATATGCCTTCCTGATCTCGGAGAAGGGTGTTTTCGTGACACACCCGAAAAAATCACTTGTCATGTCTGAAAGCCTTTCGGCGTTATCGAACAAGCTGGGCTCGAAGGAACTGATGCGGCTTTCGGATTCCATGACTGAGGGCGGTGAGGAACTTGTAAGGCATACATCCCTAAAGGACGGAGAGACTGGTTGGCTATACCACATACCCTTGGAGTCTGTCCCATGGACGCTAGCGGTTTTCTTCAGCCATGATGCCCTGGTTGCCGACCTGAATGCGGCCAGCAGGAACATGGTGTTTTTTGTGGTTCCAGGAGTGTTGCTTATACTGTTGGTTGTCGTGCTGTTATCAGGCAGGATTATAGCGCCACTTGGGAAGTTGACCTCGGCAGTCTCGAAGATCGGCACGGGCGACATGCAAACCGAACTTCCTGAGGTGAAGTGCAGAGACGAGATCGGGAAGCTTACCGAGGCTTTCGGGAAGATGCAGCAGGACTTGAAACGTTATATCTCCGAAATCAAAGAGGCCACCATCGCAAAAGAAAAGATCGAGAGCGAGCTGAGGGTGGCCCACGAGATACAGATGAGCATCATCCCGAGAATATTCCCTCCTTTCCCGGACATCGAGCAGTTCAGCATATTCGCCGCGCTGAAGTCTGCCAAGGCTGTCGGCGGCGATATTTTCGATTTCTTCATGATGGACGACAGGCATCTGTGCTTCTCGGTCGGGGATGTATCGGGCAAAGGTGTCCCGGCATCGTTGATGATGGCTATCACACGCACACTTCTGCGCACCCAGGCTTCAGGGCATAGCGACCCCGGGAAAATCACTTCGAGCATAAACGATATACTCGCGCGTGACAACGACGCGATGATGTTCGTGACCTTTTTCATTGGAGTGCTTGACATAACCACAGGCGAGCTATGCTTCACCAACTCAGGGCACAACCCGCCGTTGCTGAAGAGGAAGGGCGAAAAGGCGATTTGGCTGGACGAAAGGCATGGGCTGCCTCTCGGGATACAGGGGGAAACAAAATTCAATTCAAGCAAGACCTGCCTTGCCGCAGACGACCTGCTCGTGCTCTACACTGACGGCGTGACGGAGGCATGCAACCAAAACCAGGAGCTGTTCGGCGAGGACCGTCTTCTCTCGCTGATCGAGGAATGCCATGGAAACGATCCCGAAGATTTGACCCGAAGGATATGCGCCGCCGTAGAGGAGTTCGAGACCGGAGCCGAACAGGCCGACGACATCACCGTGCTCGTGCTCAGATACAACGCAGACAATAATATTGGTGCCAGTTCGCATAATAAATTGTTCAACATGTATTTGCAATAAAAT
>CAZANS010000180.1:0-5234 GCA_964486565.1 uncultured Victivallales bacterium | reverse complement strand
TACTCGAGAATGTGATCAAGCTCACCGGCTACGACAACCTCTGCTTCATGAGCGTGGACGACCCCGCGCTGCTCTCGGACATCTGCGACGCAGTGGGCAGCAGGCTGCTCAGGCATTACGAGATGTCCACCGCCTTCGACACCATCGGCGCAGCGATATCAAACGACGACTGGGGCTTCAAGACCCAGACGATGCTCAGCCCCGAGGACATGCGGAAATACATCATCCCATGGCATCGCAGGATATCTCAGGCCATACACTCCTGCGGCAAGCCCGCAATACTCCACTCCTGCGGCAATCTCGACAACGTCATGGACGACATTATTGACGATATAAAGTACCAGGGCAAGCACTCCTACGAGGACGGCATCTGCCCCGTCGAGGAGGCATACGTGAAATGGGGGCACCGCATCGCGGTCCTCGGAGGGCTCGACCTCGACTTTCTCTGCAGGAGCCCCTCCTCCATTGTTCGCGAGCGAGCAAAGGGAATGCTGGCGCTCAGTTCCGAGAGAGGCGGGTACGCCCTCGGCTCGGGAAACAGCATCCCGGAATATGTCCCCGTACAAAACTATCTGGCAATGGTGTCTGCAGCAACAGCATAAATTCCAGATACCTTTATATCGAGGAAGTTATTTGTTCCCGGTTCACGGTTCACGGTTCACGGTTTGGGGCGGCTTGCAACTTTAAACCTAAATAAAGCAGTTGCCGCAGTGTTCCGTGGATCTATTCTTCGTGTTGTTTGCGGGATTCGCCAGTATGTGTTGACTTTGTTTGCCATGATTTTGATTGTTTTTGTTATTATGGGGAGCGTGTGATGTTGGAAGTTGGATTGGGTGTGAAGCTTGACATGCTCAAGGGGGGGCTTTCGGGTCTTGGGTCCGTGCTTGTGGCGTTTTCCGGCGGTGTGGACTCGACTTTTCTTCTGAAAGTGGCGCATGACGTGCTTGGTTCGGGCAATGTGGTTGGTGCGACTGGGGTTTCCGCGTCGTATCCTGCGTCCGAGTCCGAGGATGCGCGGGCTCTTGCCGTGGAGATCGGGGCGAGGCATATTCTTTTCGACAGCGGGGAGCTTGATGTAGCCGGGTACCGTGAGAACCCCCCCAACCGTTGCTATTTCTGCAAGAAGGAGCTTTTCGGGAAACTGAAGTCTCTGGCCGTGTCTGAGGGAGTCGCGCACGTTTGCGAGGGCTCGAACACAGATGACGGGAGCGACTACCGCCCTGGGATGGTTGCGGTAAGGGAGGCGGGAGTGCTCAGCCCGCTTGCCGATGCGGGGCTCAGCAAGAGCGATATCCGTGAACTCAGCAGGAGAATGGGCCTCAGGACATGGGAGAAGCCTGCATTTGCCTGTCTTGCGTCTCGTTTTCCTTATGGGGAGGTGATAACCGAGCAGAAGCTCGGGATGGTTGAGCGTGCGGAGCAGTTTGTCAGGAATCATGTCCCGGGCCAGTGCCGTGTGAGGTATCACGGGGATGTTGCGCGGATCGAGCTCCCACCTGCTAGCTTCCCGCTTGCTCTGGAGTGTGCGGAGTTGATATCCAAGGAGGTGAAGGCCTGCGGCTTCAAGTATGTCTCCATGGACCTGGACGGCTACCGAACCGGCAGCATGAACGAGACTCTCGCTGTCCGGAGGACTGTAATCGGTGGTCGGATCAACAACTAGCAACTGTGAAGCGTGAACGGGGGCAGAATTTCCCGATGGAGCCACTTCGGATCTCTCGGGGTAAGTTTTTCTGTGTGTATGTGGCTTGCCCCTGCGGTTGGAAAATTCCCATTTCGTTGCGTGCATGCTTTGCAAGAGTCTTGTTTTCAGGTTAGATTGTTTGCTGGATGTTTTAGAAACTTTGAAGCGGAAGGGATACATGATGAATGATGATTCTGATTTCATATCTTTTTTCAAGCCTTGTATAGGCGACGAGGAGATAGCCGATGTGACGGAGTGCCTTATGTCGGGCTGGCTGACCACGGGCAGATTCGCCAAGCAGTTCGAGACGGATTTCGCGGGCTACATGGGAGGGAAATTCGCGGTGGCGTTGAACTCCTGCACGGCGGCGCTGCATCTGGCTCTTGAGGCGATCGGGCTGAAGGAAGGGGATCTGGTGCTTGTGCCCGCATACACCTTCGCCGCCACGGCCGAGGTGGTGAGGTATTTCAACGCCACCCCTGTGTTGGTTGACAGCCGCGAGAGCGACTTCAACATGGACATGGGGAAGGCGAGAGAGACGGTTGTCAGGGTGCTTTCAGGCGATGATGTCGTCGGGGTTCCCGAGCGTCACAATGGCTTCAAGGCTATTATCCCGGTGCATTTCGCCGGGCAGGCAGTGGACGTGCCGCTTTGTGTCGAGCTGTGCCGGGAGTTCGGGCTGAAGCTGATCGAGGACTGCGCACACTGCTGTCCCGCGAGGTACCTGGACTCCGACGGATCATGGAAACCTGTCGGCAGCAGCGCCGACATCGCATGCTACTCGTTCTACGCCAACAAGACCATCACCACCGGGGAGGGGGGTATGGTGCTCACTGACAACGAGGATTGGGCCGACAGGATGAGGATCATGTCGCTTCACGGCATCAGCAAGGACGCATGGAAAAGGTTCTCGAAGGAGGGCTCATGGTACTACGAGATCGTATCCCCGGGGTACAAGTACAACATGTCTGACGTGGCGGCGGCCATAGGGGTGAACCAGCTCAAGAAGTCTGATTCATTCCATTTGGCTAGGAAGAGGATCGCGTCGGAGTTCTCCGAAAGGCTTTCCGGGATGCCTGGCATCCTGCTTCCCATGGAAAGGGAAGGTGTGGAGCACTCATGGCACCTCTACATCATCAGGGTCGAGGAGCATGTCTGCGGAATATCCCGAAACGCCTTTATCGAGAGGCTTAGGGATGCCGGGATCGGCGCTAGCGTGCACTACATGCCGCTGCATATGCACCCCTACTATGTCGAGAAGTACGGTTACGTGCCCGACTCCTTCCCTGTGGCCAGGAAACTTTACGAGGGAGCCGTCTCGCTGCCCATCTATCCCGGGCTTTCAGATCAGGCGATAGACAAAATCTGCACCGAGATAAGGAAATTGGCCTCCGGCTCTTGATTTTTCACACGTGAGGTGTTCAATTGCTCGCGCTCCCGGAGGCCGGGGCGCTTGAACAACACTCAGGGAAACGGAATTTTGCCCATGTCCTCGAATAACGGCTCGCATTACAGTCTGGTGCTCGATCTCAACGACAAGATCGAGAGGCTCGTGCAGCTTCTCATCCCTTTCCGCTCAGCCCTCGTGTTCATATCCAGCCTGATAACAGTCTCGCTGTCCTTCCTGGTGGCATTCTACCTGCGGCACGACTTCTCATTCTATCAGGAGGAGGCGCAGTTCATCCCGAGGGTCCTTCTAGTCGTGCTCCTGGTCAAGATGGCCGTGTTCTCGTTCTTCAAGCTTTACGAGGGGATGTGGCGCTATGTCAGCATAGCCGACATGTCAAGGATATTTTTGGCAAACCTGATCAGCAGCGCCATCCTGATTCTGGCAATGTATTTCGGCAGGGCCGCCTATGCCCCGGGGTTCTCGTTGAACGTCATGGTGATGGACTTTCTGGTCTGCTTCCTCGTCATGTCAGGCAAGCGCATACTTATGCGGATAATCAGGGAATCCGCGGCAAGGGCTTCCGGGCACCAGGACATCCGCACAGTGGTCCTTGGAAAGCCGGACGGGATAAACAACCTGCTCCAGCTCTTTGCGGCAAGCCCTTCAAAAAGACGAATAATAGGAGTGCTTTGCGACGAGCTTAAGACGGGTCAGTCCATCAGGGGGATGTCGGTGTTGGGCAGAATCTCCAGTGCTGCGAAATGCGCGAAGAAGCACAACGTGTCCGAGATGCTGCTTTTGCCGCCGTACTCCACGCCGGCGAACATCAGGAAAATCCTAAACGACCTCGAGCGGCGCGGCAAGACCTGCGAACTTCGCATGATCCCTTCGTACATGGACATCGCCGACGGCGCGATCAGCGTGTCGCACATCAAGGAGGTGGAGATCGAGGATCTCCTCGGCCGCCAGCCCGTTGAGCTCGGGCGCAAGGACGTGGAGGAATTTGTCAGGGGAAAGAACATTATGGTCACCGGCGCTGGCGGGAGCATAGGTAGCGAGCTGTGCCATCAGCTCGCCGCATACCGTCCCGACAGGCTGGTGCTCTTCGAGCTTTCGGAGCTGAATCTGTACGAGCTTTCCGACAAGCTCTCCGAAGCCTTCCCGGAGCTCGACATCGTCAGCGTCATCGGCGATGTGCGCTCGCGGGAGGACCTGCGGCTGACAATGCGGAATAACAAGGTGAACCTGGTCTTCCATGCTGCCGCCTACAAGCATGTCCCCCTGATGGAGGCCAATCCGGCAATGGCCCTCAAGACCAATGTCTGCGGCACGCAGAACGTCGCCGAGGTGTCCGAGGAATGCGGGATAGGCAGGGTTGTCGTGATATCCACCGACAAGGCCGTTAACCCGAGCAGCATAATGGGTGCGACCAAGCGTCTGGCGGAGAGGATAGTGCTTGAGAGGGCGAAGGGCAGTACGGATTTTGTCGTCGTCCGATTTGGGAACGTCCTGGGGAGCAGCGGGAGCGTGATCCCGAGATTCAAGAAGCAGCTTGCCAAGGGCGGCCCGATCACCGTCACCTCCAAGGAAGTCGTAAGGTACTTCATGTCAATACCTGAGGCGGTGGACCTCTTGCTCCAGGCATGTGCCATAGGCAGTGACCGCGACATAATGGTCCTTGAGATGGGCGAGCAGATAAAGATCTACGACATGGCGCGGAAGCTTATCGAGCTTTCCGGGCTGGAGCCGGACGTGGATGTTGAGATTGTGATCACGGGTCTCAGGCCCGGCGAGAAGGAGTACGAGGAGCTGCTGACCGACGAGGAGAAGGTTGACCGCACTGCCTACGACAGGATATACGTGGCGAAGAAGCAGGCCGTCAAGGCGCCGCTGGTCAGGATCGAAGACCTGCTCGATATAGAAAACGACCCGGCGGCAATAAAAAAGAAACTCGCCTTGCTTATACCCGAGAACAAGTTCGACGAGGCTCAAAGGGACAGAGTTTCAGAATAGGTATCTTATCCGAAGATGATAGGCATAACAATCTCAACGTTGGTGCCGATTTCCCTGATGATCGCCCTGCCATGATGTCGGCTACCGCGATTGTGCTTCTCGCATCCTATGCTTCTTCTCCACCGAGAGTGCCGCGGCAGCGGAGAT
>CAZANS010000179.1:1620-5285 GCA_964486565.1 uncultured Victivallales bacterium | reverse complement strand
AATTTACCGAGTTAAGTTCAGAACTCCGCGTGAAGCAAGTTGGGAGTTTTGAAATTGTCCCTACCACATCCGCTTGTCGAGGTCTCTGTACTGCACGGCCTCGAAGAGATCCTGGGAGCCGATCTCTTCCGCGCCCTTGAGATCTGCGATCGTCCTGGCCACCCTGAGAATGCGGTCATAGGCGCGTGCGCTCAGCCTCAGCTCGCGGATAGAGTGGCGCAAATAAGTCATGCTTTCGGAGTCGAGGCTGCAATATCTCTGGAGCTGGGCGGGCTCCATCCGTGAGTTGCAGAATATCCCCGTCCCGGCAAAACGCTCGTTCTGAACCTTGCGCCCCTCGATCACACGCCTGCGAATCTCGCAGCTTGCCTCCCCGGTCGGAGCGCTCAGAAGCACATCGTCCCCAAGAGGGGAAAGCTCCACATGTATGTCTATCCTGTCAAGCAGAGGACCCGAAATCCTCGCCCTGTATCGCTGTATCTGCGGAGGCGTGCACCTGCAGGACCTGGCAGCATCCCCGTAATGCCCGCAGGGGCATGGGTTCATTGCCGCGATGAGCATGAATCTTGCGGGAAAGGTGAAGCTCCCTACGGCGCGCGATATGGTCACGTCCCCGTTTTCCAATGGTTGCCTGAGCACCTCCAGGACATTGCGTTTGAACTCCGGGAGCTCGTCCATGAAGAGAACCCCGTTGTGGGCCAGGGAAATCTCTCCTGGCGTGGGGACTGTCTGCCCTCCGAGAAGCCCGGCATCGCTTATAGTGTGGTGGGGAGCCCTGTACGGGCGCTCTGTCAGAAAGGGCATGTTGGAGGGAAGGAGACCCATGACGCTGTGGATCTTGCTGGACTCGAGAGCCTCGTCCACATGCATCGGCGGCAGAATCCCCGGGACTCTTTTCGCGAGCATTGACTTACCTGTCCCCGGCGCACCCACCATCAGCACGTTATGCCCCCCTGCGGCGGCGACCTCTAGCGCCCTCTTGGCATACCCCTGCCCCTTCACCTCGGCAAAGTCCCTCGACACCGTGCCGAAGGAAAGCTCTTGGAAATCAGGAGCTTCATCCTGCCTGACAGGCAGAAGCCTTGAGCTGTCCCTGAAAAACTCGACTGCATCGGCCAATGTCCTGACAGGGTATACCGGGAGTTTTCCCGCGGCCATCGCCGCTTCCCTCGCGCTTTCAGCAGGCACCAGCAAGACCTCAATATCCTCAGCCCTTCTGGCATGCAGCGCGATCGGGATCATGCCCTTGACCTTTCTAACGCTGCCATCAAGCGCCAACTCCCCAACAAGCATCGCACGGGCGAGCCGGCCCCTGTCTATGATTCCAGTCGCCGCAATCATGCCCGTGGCTATCGGAAGGTCAAACGATGCACCCTCCTTCTTCACGTCCGCAGGGGCAAGATTCACCACCGTCGTGCCCTTGGGATGGATATAGCCGCAACTGTCCATGGCGGACCTCACACGGTCTCGACTCTCCTTCACGGCAGCGTCGGGCAGCCCCACGATCGAGACAACAGTGGGCTGCCCCTTGCCGGTGGCGTTAATCTCGATCTCGACGGGAAAGGCATCCACGCCTGAGATCGCGGCAGAAAAAGTCTTTGCGAGCATCGCACCCCACCATTCGTCTGATCATGTTTAAAATGCGGGCCGTCGAGGCACGCCTGTCATCTTGCTTAAAACCCACGGAGCGGGAAAGATAAACCCTCGCGCCAACTGTTGCAAGCGGAAGAGCGTGGAAAAATCATTCAATCACACTGCACACCCGATTCTGAAGAACCACCAGAGGAAAATTGCTATATTTGCAACGACGGCAATGATGATTGAGATGATCGTGAGTTTCCTCTTCTTTTCCGCCAGAGCCTCCTGGAGAAGCTTTTCGAGCTGTCTTTTCTCTGCTTTGTCAATATTTTTCCTAGGGGATTCCTCGGATCGCTGGAAACTGGTTTTGATGTCATTGATCTCGGATTTTTTTGGTGTATCCCCGGAACATTTTCCCGGCGGGCGGATATTTACTGCATCGGCAGGAGACACATCGGCAGACACAATCGGAGACTCCGGGATCTCAACCTTCAGCGCCTCTGATCCGAGATAGATCATATCGCCCGACCTCAGGATCTTATGATCTCGCAAAGCCTTGCCGTTTATCCGCGTGCCATTGCTGCTTCCCAGCTCATGCGCCTTCCAGGTACCATCCTCGAAGAATATCTTCAGGTGGTGCTGGGAGACCTTCCCGCATTCGAGCACGATGTCGTTGTCGTCCTCCCTGCCGATGAAAAACCCTGGCGGGGAAAACTCCTTGCTCTCACCAGCCCGGCTGCCTCTTTGAAATGTGATCCTCATGCCTAAATCTACACCAAAAAAAATAATTTCCAACACCTTGAGGAATCCATCTCCTTCACAATGCCGCTTGAAATCGCCTTGTATCGTGCTATTTTTTGGGATTGAGTTGAAAAATCAAATTGTTTTTACATACGAGCGCTATCATCATCATGATTCGAATTAAGCCCACGAGCAGAACTGTCTTTGTTTTTGTCATCGCAGGATGCCTAGCCCTCCTCACGGCATCCTGCTCCGGCACGAGGTGTCCACAAAAACCGGCTAAACCTTCGAGATTCAACACGATTTCCGGAATTGACCGGATCCCTTCCCTTCCGCCGATCCGCGTGGACAGCGGAGACATCAAGCGGATAGATGTATCCCCGGAGAACCGTCCAGAGAGAAAAACCATCTACCGAGAAATCAACGTCCTCAACAGAAAAGATCTTGGCGGCGGCGAAAAGCTCAAGTCCGTGGATTGACCCTGAGCATGTATAGCCTGCTCATAAGAAATGTACTGATTGCCGACGGGTCAGGCCGCGAGCCATACGAGGGCTGCATAGCCTTTTCTGGCGACATGATCGCCAAGGTGTCACCGAGGCCAATCCCGGGGTCCTCAAAAGAGGAACTTGATGCCGGCGGGATGATGCTTTCCCCGGGATTTATAGACCCGCATGGTCACTCCGATATTTCAATCCTGGCCTCCCCAGCCGCTGAAGGCAAGTCGAGCCAAGGCATCACCACCGAGATAGCCGGCAACTGCGGTCTGTCAGTCTTCCCCCTGACAAATGGAAACACCGACCATATCAGGGAGCTTTTCTCGCACTATGGCGTGGATATCGCCTGGAGAGATATCGGCGGTTACTCTTCGGAAGTCAATCTGGCTCGCCCAAGCATAAACCTTGCATCCCACTGCGGGCACAACACTCTCAGGGCATCTGTTTGCGGATACGACAATGTCGAAATATCCCGGGAAGACATCGCCCGGCTGGCATCCCTGCTGCATGAATCGTTGATCGCCGGCGCATGCGGGTTCTCCACCGGGCTCCTGTACGTCCCGGGGAAGTTCTCAAAAGCACCCGAGATCGAGGCCCTCGCCGCCGAAGCCGCAAAAACAGGCACGGTCTGGACAACTCACCTGCGCAGCGAAGGAAACGACATAATCGAGGCCGTAGAGGAATTCATCTCTGCCGCACACAAGGCAAAATGCAGAAGAATCCATATCAGCCACCTTGCCCATTCGGCACGCAATCTGAGACACCTGCGGGCTCTACCTCTCATCCCTGAGTTCAACAACATCCACATCCAGCCCCTGCCGATGCACTTCCAGTCTCACCGAACTCCGCAGC
>CAZANS010000179.1:0-1610 GCA_964486565.1 uncultured Victivallales bacterium | reverse complement strand
TGGCAAAAGCTCGATCAAGTGCTCGGGATACTCGACAAGGCACGCAGAAGCCATCGCATGGAGATCACCGCCGACAGATACCCATACACGGAGTCAATGACCCAGCTAAGCGCATTCATGCCGGAGCCATACTCCGACATGGACGACATCTCACTCGAGAAGCATCTGAAGGATCCTGCGAATTTCGCAAAGCTGGCTGAATGCCTGGAAACCAATCGCGGCGAGTCATACTGGGAAGGCAAAAGGATCGTCTCGACAGACACCCCGATGCTCAACTTGGATACAGAGTTCGACAACAGCATCCCCGCCCTGGCCAAGGCCGCCTCGATGAGCTCAGCCAAGCTTTGCGCATCGCTGCTCAGGGATGCCGCGAGATCGTCCATGGCGTCCTCTTCGGGCATGTCGCGGGAAAACATGCTCAAAATACTTTCTCTGCCTTTCGTGTGCTGCTGCACCGACGAGAGCGCCAGGCCGAAGGACTACTCCATCGGCAGAAGTCATCCCAGAGGCTTCGGATCCTTCCCGGAGTTCTTCCGCCTTATGCAGCCCTTGCTTGGGACAGGCGAGACAATCCGCAAGATGACCTCCATCCCGGCGCAAATCTTCGGCATAGCCTCCCGCGGCATGCTCGCCGAAGGTTTCTTCGCGGACGCAGTACTCTTCAACCCTGAAGAACTCAAGCATCCCCACAACACTGCGAATTTCGCGAATCCACATATACCCGCAGAAGGGATAGAGAAAGTCTGGGTAAACGGGATAATCTCCTACAACTCGACAACTGGTTCAGCCCTCCCTGGCAACGGAAGGTTCCTGAAGGCGGGGCATAGCGCCTGATATTTCTCCCGGGCAGGTATGCCCACTTCCGCATCGGCATGGCCTCGCATCCAAAATGGCAAGCCGCGCGGGCACGGGGAGTTTTGAAATTGGCTCTCAAGCCTAGGGCCGTGTTGCTTGTGCGAATCTCGCACGCGAATTAAGATCCTTTACGATCCTGATATTCTTGAATCGGTTGTCCGTGAGAATTGCGACAGTTTCACCCTCCTGCTCCGGGGAGAACTCCAGGATTAGAATCCCACGGCCGTTGAGATGCCCGGGAGCTTGTTCGATTGTCCTTCTGATCAGCTCCATCCCTCCCTCGGCGCAGTGAAACGCGGATTCAGGCTCGAAGTCCCTCACCTCGGCGTCGAGGCTGGCGTATATCTTCGTGGAGACGTAGGGAAGATTTCCGGTTATCAGGTCGAATCTCTCGTCCGTGGGCAGGGCATCGAAAAGGTCTCCTCTGAGCAGACGAACATTGTATGCCCCGTGCCTTGCGATGTTCGCACGTGCATATTCGAGTGCAATATCGCTAATGTCTGTGGCGGTGACGTGGCATCCCGGCATCTCCAGCGCCAGCGAAATTGGTATCGCCCCGCTGCCGGTGCCGAGATCCATGGCCGATGAGCTGGGGCAAATATGTTCCAGCGCCAATTCGACAAGCATCTCCGTCTCGAAACGCGGTATGAGGACCCCCGTGCCGACGGACAGGGAAAGATTTCTGAAGGGTGCCTCGCCGAAAATATACTGCAACGGCTCCCTACCCTCTCGCCTGGCGAGCATCGTTGATATTG
>CAZANS010000178.1:0-5311 GCA_964486565.1 uncultured Victivallales bacterium | reverse complement strand
GGCGATGATTTTTCAGTTTCGATTGAAATTCTGGCATCGGCGGGGAGACGGTTGATTATGTATTCGAGGTCGAAATCGCCTTTTCCGTAGTTCAGGTGCATGTCCTTGTCGTTTCCCATCCTGCCGTCCGAGAGATGAAACATCGCGGGTTTAAGCTCCATGAACTCATCCAGGACCTGTTTCCAGTCGTGTTTTGCGAAATTCGCGAAGAATATTGCGTGTCCGATATCGAGACAGAACCCTGTGCCGGTTTGGGCGATGATTGAGGCGATTTCCTCCGGTGCGGCTCCGACGCATCTTTCGTTGTCCAGCCCGACAGCGGGCTTGTTCTCGACCAGAACGATATGTTTCAGTCCGGGGTAGGGCTGGGTAAGTTTATCAAACTGCCTGACGAACTCCTCCGCCGTCCCGTCAAGGCCGGGATGGAAAATCACGTGGGTTGCCGACAACTGCAGTCGGTATTCCTCGATTTCCTTGAATATGGCTGTTTTTTTATCCATCTCGCCGGCGACGGCAAGGTTCATCCCGAGCTTGCTGTGCGGCGCGTGCAGGACAAAAGGCATCCCGCACTTCGCCCATTTCGGGGCTTCCGCCAGGGAGCCCGGGACGACCATCAGCTCGATATAGTCGAAGATGCCCTGCGAATGCAGCCCCGCCGCGCATTCGCGGTATTTGTCGTTCGTTGACCAGAGTTTAAGCCCGAGTTTCATGTCAAATTTAACCTAGAAGTGAAAGCGGTGCTGGGATAAGCACCGCACTCCAAAGACGGCTGTGCCGTCGGGTTTCGCGAATTTGGTAGCGATCTTGCTTGGGATCATTGAAATTTTCTGAACACTGCTTGTTTTAGTCCGTTTCCTCGCAGGATTCGGCATTCCTTAGTTCAATAAACTTCGCCTTCAATACTTCAGAACTGAGATAGGCGAAAATCTCACTTTCAGATACAATATCTTTATTTGTCGCCATAATTGCTTTGATATCATCTAGGTGTTTCTGGTGTCTGCCTTCGTTCCAGTAGATGAGTTTCTGCACAATGACGTATTCTGGAGCGGCGATCCAGAATTCTCTGTCATCCAGGAAGGTTTTTCGTCTATTTGCAAATCCCCATAGCTGAACAGGCTCGTTCCCGACAAAATAAATATCTGCCTTATACGCGGTTTCCATATGAATTATGTTGAAATGTCCCCTTGAAGGTCGCGTCATCTCTGTTCGAATTACCTCTACAGGAGGGAAGTAAAATTTATCTTCTGGAAACACATTTTGCAGCTTAGTTACATCACCGAGGGTAAGCATCACCACCAAATCAACATCATGAGTCAGTCGAGGTTCGCCGTAAATGATACTTGCTATCGAACCGGTGACCATATATCGGACGGGAAGAGTATTCAGCGGGTCTATGAATATATCTAAAAGCGTGCTATGATCTTGCATACAGGAAAATCTCGCGAACTTTTTTTCTGACTTCTTCTTCCGTCCACTCGGGGTGCTGTTTCCGTATGGCACCGGTTTTAAGTTGCCAGGCTGTACGATACAGGTTGTCAGCTATCGCCAGCTTTTTTGCCGGACTCATCTTCTTGTAAATTTCAACTTGCACAGGATGCATGGAGATTTAAAATTATGAATTGTGAATTATGAATGATGAGTGATGAAATACAAATTATGAATTTGAAAACAAAATGTCATTTCAATCTAAATCTGACAGTCGGGGCATGTGTGAAGCTTCTCTCTCGTGCAGCGTTAAGATCGGGAAGGAATTTCATTCCAATCTCTATGAATTCCAGATACTGACTGGGAGTCAAAGGGTGATATTCCAGTGCAGGCGATTTGTCTTCGCGTGACGGGATTTTAAATTTTAGATCATCCGAAGATATGTTATTGTTTTTCATCATTTCTAATTCTCTGGTAAATTTCTCCAGTCGCATACTTGTTGCACATTTCAGCAAATTTAGATTTTGGAGAAGTATCTATAGAATGGATTTCAATCAATGCGAGGATGTCGTTATAATCCTTTGCAAAGCGATGTTTCTCACCGTATTTGACTGCATGAAGCTTCATTGCGATAATATGCATGGCTGTTGGAAGAATGAATTCCGTGCCAAAGATATCCACCTTTTTCCCGTCAGAAACGATTTTATTGTATGTTCCTTCATCGGCAAAAAGGCAGTCAATATAGGGCAGTATATTATTTTCGTCGTATTTAAATCTGGCATATAAGCTAGTTCTTACTGCCATTTCAAAACCGACCTTGGACATTGCATTGAATACAGTTGAAAATTCATCTTCAAGAATCATAAAATCGAAATCGATAGTAGTCCTTGGAAACCCCAGATGATTTACGGCCCAGCCACCAACGAGAATAGGAGTCGAGAGTTTTCCATTGAACTCTCTAGCTAAGTGGGGAAAAACTGTTTTGAAGGATTTTTCCATAATGTACTTTCCCCTTCAAGGTCTAGATTTCAGCATTTCAGAACTTATGCAATTCACAACGTTTTCAACATCTTCATTGCTCATTGCAGGGAACATTGGGAGTGAGATGATCTTTCTGAATGCGTCTTCGGCGACAGGGCAGAGGGGAAGTTCTGGAGTTCTGGAGTTCTGGAGTTCTGGAGTTTGAGTAGCATTGGGTTCATTGGGGAGAGGCGGGGGGGGAAGTTCTGAAGTTCTGGAGTGCTGGAGTGCGGGAGTTAGAGTTTCATTGGGTTCATTTGAGAGGGTTCGGGAGTGGGGGGGGTGGTTTGCGGACAGATTTTTGTAATATGGGTGGAGATGGACTGGGATGTAGTGTACGTTGACCCCGATGCCTGCCTTGCGCATTCCAGAAAAGACTTCGGCGCGTTTTTCCGCCGGCACCCTGACGACATACAGATGGTAGGCATGCAGGAGATCTGGTGATTTTTTGATTGGGGTGATTGAAGGATTGCTTTTGAACGCATTGTCGTACAGCGCCGCTATCTCCTGTCGGCGGTTTATCCATCCGGGTAGTTTTTTGAGTTGGCTGATACCCAGGGCGCACTGGAAATCTGTAATACGGTAGTTCATGCCGAGTTCTGTCATTTCATAGAACCATGACCCCTGCTCCTCGCGTTGCCTGTAGTCGGTGGTTATCCCGTGGTTCCTGAAAATCCGCATTTTCTGTGCGAATTCCGCATTATCCGTCACAGACATCCCGCCTTCGCCTGTGGTCATATGCTTCACAGGATGGAAGCTGAAGCAGCTTATGTCGGCCAGCGTACCGACCTTCCTGCCTTTGTATTCCCCTCCTATGGAGTGGCAGGCGTCAGCTATCAGGATCAAGCCATGTTCGTCGCAAATTGACCTCAAGGTGTCATAGTCGCAGGGCTGTCCGGCATAGTCCACGGCGATGACAGCCTTCGTCCTCGGAGTAATCTTCCTCCGCACCTCTGCGGGATCTATCAACAATGTTTCCTCAATAACATCTGCGAACACCGGGGTGCCGCCGCAGTAAAGCACGCAGTTCACGCTGGCCGCGAAGGTCATCGGGGGTACGATGACCTCGTCGCCGGTGTCGATGCCTGCCGCATGGCAAGCCGCGTGCAGCGCGGCCGTGCCGTTGCAGACAGCGGTTGCGAATTTCGCACCTGTAAAGGTGGCTACAGCATCCTCGAACTCAGCAACCTTCGGCCCGGTGGTGATGAAGTCGCCTTGCAGCGCCTCGACCACGGCGGCTATGTCTGATTTGTCGATGGATTGTTTACTGTAGGGCAATATTGGTTTCATTGGTTACATTGGTTACATTGGTGATAGGAGGAAATCTTATTGGGATGAGCGAGCCTTGTCTTGGAGGTAATGAATATAACCATTCAGCAGTCTGATAGACTTTTCAACTGCCCCCCTACCTTCAAGATACAGTGATCCTTCGATAAGCTCTTCATCGCGAGCAGTTATAAGATGATCAAGAACTTCATATGCTGACGAACGTGCGTTGCTGCAAAACTTTGCGGTGTCAAGATAGTGGAAACGACCATACCCTTCGGCAATATTAGCCGTAGTTGATCTTGCAGAACGCAGGATCTGGTCTGCCAGCCTATATTTTTCTTCTGAAGGAAGATAAGGAACAATTTTTCTACAAACAAAAAGCCTGAGTTCCCTGCATTTTTTCCAACACTCCAAATCCTCAAATGTTTTTAATTTGTCCATTTCCCACCCCTTTTAGAGTCCTTAAAATGTTATTCATCCCCCATAATGTCCTTCATTTCCCAAATGAAACAAATGTAACCAATGAAACAAATGAGACCAATGTAACCAATTGACTATTCCTGATATTCCTTGACGAACTCGGCGACGATTTTCTTGATGTCTGCGATGCTTAGCCATTGGTCGTTGTTGTCGCTGCGGTATGAGAATCCGTCAGGGCAGCGCTTGCCGCCTTTCTTGAGCAGGCTGTCCATTTTGTTCCACCAGAGGAAGTCGGGCTGGATAAGGTAGTGGTCCTTGAATTCGATGCTATGCCTTGCCTCGTCCTCTGGGATCATGAGCTCGTGCAGTTTTTCGCCCGGTCGGATGCCGATGATTTGCGTCTTAGCCTTCGGCGCTATGGCCTTTGCCACGTCAGTGATTTTGTAGCTTGGAATTTTCGGCACGAAGATCTCTCCCCCGTGCATTCTTTTGAAACAATCGAGGACGAAGTCCACCCCATGCTGCAGGGTTATTGAGAATCTTGTCATCCTCTCATCCGTTATGGGGATGGTGGGCTCATTTTTCTTTTTCAGGAAAAACGGTATGACCGAGCCTCTGCTCCCTACTACATTTCCGTATCTGACAACCGAGAAGCTTGTGCCGAGGTCCCCGCTCATGGCGTTGCCGGCCACAAACAGCTTGTCGGAGCACAGTTTTGTCGCGCCATAGAGGTTTACCGGGTTCGCGGCCTTGTCGGTGCTCAGCGCGACAATTTTCTTCACCTTCTGCCTGATCGCTGCCCTGATGATGTTCTGGGCCCCGATGACGTTAGTCTTGACCGCCTCGAAGGGGTTGTACTCGCATGACGGCACCTGTTTGAGTGCGGCTGCGTGGATTATGTAGTCAATCTCGCGGAAGGCCTCGTCCAGCCTGGGCTCCTCGCGGACATCCCCGATGAAGTATCTCACTGGATACTTGTAATCGGGGAATTCCTGGGACATCTCGTACTGCTTGAGCTCGTCGCGTGAGAATATCACGAGCTTGGCCGGCTTGTAGCGTGCAAGTATCGTGCCCGCCATCTTCTTGCCGAAGGATCCCGTCCCGCCGGTGATCAGAATGTTCTTGCCGTTAAACATGGTAAATACTCCTTAATTGTGATGCTGTAATCGGTAATCGG
>CAZANS010000177.1:0-5323 GCA_964486565.1 uncultured Victivallales bacterium | reverse complement strand
TCATAGAGTGTATCCAGAGGGTCAGCAAGCCTTCCTGCAGGATCTACTGCGGGAGCAGCGATATACCCAAGGTGAGAAACGGAATGGGAATAGTGATCATGTCAACCCCTAAAGGGATCGTCAGCGGCAAGGTTGCCAGCACAGAGAAAGTCGGCGGGGAGATCCTCTGCCGTGTCTGGTAGGCGCCACGGCCCTGTGGAGTCGAAAAAAGTCGAGGTTAAACATTATGTCTAGAATAGGAAATCGCCCGGTCAAGATACCTTCTGGTGTCAAGGTATCTCTTGACAGCAACATCATCAATGTCGAGGGGCCAAAGGAAAAGCTCTCGATGAATCTGCCGCCTATGGTCGGCATGTCTATCGAAGGCAGCCTGATCACCCTTGCCCGAACAGAGGAGACCAAGAAGGGGAAGGCGATGCACGGCATGGTCCGAAGCATACTCAACAGCCTGATAATCGGCGTGACAGACGGGTTCAAGAAGGATCTTGAGATTGTGGGAGTCGGGTACAGGGCGCAGGTCGCAGGGAACAAGCTTACGCTCAATTTAGGATATTCCCATCCGGTAGAATATGCCGTCCCGGTGGGAGTGACGGTTTTGGTTGCCGACAACACCAAGATAAGTGTTGCCGGTGCAGACAAGCAGCTTGTCGGGCAGGTCGCGGCGACCATCCGCAAGCTAAGGCCCCCAGAGCCATACAAAGGCAAGGGCATTCGTTATGCCGGCGAGCACATCGTCCTCAAGGAAGGCAAGACCGTCGGCTGATTATTCATACATTTGGAGTTTTATTATGCCATCATACAAGACAAAAAAAGAGCAGCGTGGAAGACGCCACATGCGGATCCGCAAGAAGGTTGCCGGCACCGCAGACTGTCCTCGCCTTTCCGTGTGCTGCACAGCAAAACACATCTATGCTCAGTTCATAGATGACGAGGCGTCAAGGACGGTTGCGGCAGTATCAACCCTTGACAAGGGCTGCGTCAAGGAAGGTATCAAGGCGAATGTGCAAGGCGCCGGGAAGCTCGGCCAGCTTGCTGCCGAGAAGGCCACGGCGGCCAAGATCAGCAAAGTGGTGTTCGATAGGGGCGGCTTCCGTTACCACGGGAGAGTCAAGGCCTTCGCAGAGGCTGTCAGAGAATCGGGAATAGTCTTTTGAGCACCACGCCACAGTCAGCATTTCCACTCGGATCAAATGGAGTGATCACAAAAATGGACATTGAAAAATTGGAAGAGAAACAGGAAGATGGAGCAAAGCACGAGCTTGACGAGCGTGTCGTCAGCATAACCCGCTGCTCCAAGGTTGTAAAGGGCGGCCGCAACTTCAGTTTCCGCGCGCTAGTGGCGGTCGGGAACAGAAAAGGCAGGGTCGGCATCGGCCTTGGAAAGGCAAATGAAGTGGCCGACGCAATCCGCAAGGCTACCGAAAATGCAAAAAAAGAAATGATAAGCGTCCCAATGAACGGAAGCACCATAACTCATGCCATCACAAGCAAATTCCGCAGCGGGAAGATCATGATGAGACCTGCATCGCAGGGAACCGGGCTGATCGCAGGCGGAGCAATGCGTGCAGTGCTGGACCTCGCGGGCATACACGACATACTTGCCAAGTCGCTGGGCTCCAGCAACCCAGTGAACGTCGCGAGAGCAACCATGAAGGGCATTGAGTCCTTGCGAAATAGGGATGCTGTCCTCTCAAAAAGAGGGCTGAAGAGCCTGTGACAATAAAGAAAAGTCAAAAACAAAAAACTTAAGGACGAAATGATGAAGCTTCAAGAACTAAAGCCAGCGAAGGGCTCTGTCAAGACAAGGAAGAGAGTCGGCCGCGGCGACGCATCCGGGCTGGGCAAGACCTGCGGGCGCGGCAGCAAGGGGCAGAAGTCCCGCTCGGGAGCAGTGGTCAGACCCCTTTTCGAAGGCGGCCAGATACCTCTTTTCCGAAGAATCCCAAAACGCGGATTCACAAGCTACAACCCAAAGTTGTTCAACGTCATCAACCTCTCGGTCATCGAGGCAATCTCCAGCGACGGCGATGCAGTGGACATATCCACGCTGAATGACAAGGGCTTCATACGCGACAGCAATCTGCCTCTTAAGATTCTTGCCAACGGAGAACTTACAAAGGCGATAACAGTAAAGGCTGACAAGTTCTCCCAGGCGGCAAAGGCCAAGATAGAGGCCGCGGGCGGAAAGTGCGAAACAGCAACTTGACATCCGGGAATAAACAATGTTTTCTGCATTCATAAACAGCCTCAAGGTCAAGGAGTTGAGAAACCGCATCCTCTTCGCCTGCGGGATTGTGGTGCTGTGCAGGGTAGCCTCGGCGATTCCCTGCCCAGGTGTTGACCCGAAAGCCCTTTCCGCATACTTTAGGGATCTGACCACCTCTGCAGGCGGCGGCATACTGGACATGTTCGACCTCTTCAGCGGGGGGGCGCTGGAGAATTTCGCAATCGCGACACTGGGCATCATGCCATACATCTCAGCATCCATCATAATGACCCTGCTCACACCGACGATCCCATCGCTCGAGAAACTCTCCAGGGAAGGCGATGTCGGAAGACAGAAGATCACACAATACACGCGCTATCTTACCTTGCTGATATGCATAGTCCAGGGCACGATGGCAGCACTGGCAATGATACAGCCTACGCGCATAGGCCTGCCCCGTCCCCCGCATCCGCTGGTCCTCGGCGGCGGAGGCACTCTCTTCGTCATCGTCACCGTCATCATACTCACCTGCGGCACCATGGTGATGATGTGGCTCGGCGAGCAGGTCACAAGATTCGGCATAGGCAACGGCGTATCCCTGATAATAACTGTCAACATCATCGCCAGGATGCCTCAGGCCGTCGGAACGCTCTATGAGCTGGCACGCACCGGTGGCGGGATGTCCGACACCAGGTTCAGGGCGGTGAACGTGCTTATCCTTTGCATAGTCTTCATCGCCGTCACGGCAGCGACCGTTCTTCTGACACAGGGCCAACGCAGGGTGCCGATACAGCGAGCCACACGTGCCGTCGGCACAAAGATGAAGGGCGGCGGGACAGTCTACCTCCCACTGAAGGTCAACCACGCCGGCGTAATGCCGATCATCTTCGCCGGCGCACTGATCATGTTCCCGAGCATGATACTGAGCTGGATCCCATATACCCAGAAATATGCCGTATACCTGACTTACGGATCCAACATGTACATGCTGCTATACGGTCTCATGATAATCCTCTTCTCATATTTCTGGGTGGCCAACCAGTTCAACCCGATCAAAATAGCGGACAACCTCAAGAAGGAGGGATCCTACGTCCCCGGCATACGCCCGGGACAGCCCACCGCTACTTTCCTCGACTTAACAATGACCCGGATAACTCTTGCCGGAGCCTTGTTCCTGACCGCATTGGCCCTGTTCCCGACAATCCTCTACCGAATAATGAACGTACCAATGCTGGTCGCATCCTTCTTCGGGGGGACAAGCCTGCTCATCATCGTAGGTGTAATGCTCGACACACTCAGCCAGCTCGAGTCGCATCTGGTCATGCGCAACTACGACGGATTCCTCAAGGACGGCAGGGTTCGCGGAAGAAGATAGCCCCAAGCAAATTCCTCTATCCTTACCTCCCGGAAGTTGAAGTGGCACCATTTCAGAGGTATGGCACGGACGGTATGACCAAAATCCTAAATAAGAAACCCTAGAGTTAATTTCAAGACTCCCCGTGGCCGCGCGGCTTGCCATTTTGGATGCGAGGCCACGCCGATCCAGGAGCAGACCTGCCTACTCAAGTATCCCGACCGAGGCGTCAAGCCTGGCTTTGGCGTTCTCCAGGTCAATGATTGAGGTGGAAAGATTGGAGTCGGATATCACCAGATCCCTTTGGGCCTCGTTGAGCCTGGTGATCGAGGTGTTCCCGGCCTTGTATTCCTCCTCGACTAGGTCGCGGGTCTTCTGTACAAGCGATAGGTTCTTCTCGAATATCGCCATCTGCCTTGCCCTGCGTACCCTGTCGGCGTATGACTGCCTGACCTCGGTGACCACCGCGATCCACTGCTCCGCAAGGTTCTGCCTGGAGATCGCCAGGTTTGCCTGGGCTTCACGGAGCGCGAAAATCCTTCTGCCCCCGTCGAAAAGCACCCATTCGGCATCAAAACCGTAGTTGAGATTCTGGTTCTGCCCTTTATTGCTGAAATGCCATCTGCCAGAGGTGTCCCAATCCCGCCTCTGGTGCCCGAACGAGACCTGGGCGTTGACGGTGGGCAGAAAGGCTCCCCATCTCGCCGCCGTGCGGTATTTCGCCGCCTCAAGCGCCTCCCTGTAGGCCTTCAGGTCGGGCCTGCTCTGCAGAGCAGTGTCGAGGTAGATGTTGATATCCATCGAGAACTGCTCTCTGATCGGCGTCAGTCCAGGGAATAGATCATCGGGGATGATGCCTTCAGTAAGCCCCATCAGCTCCGCAAGGATTGTCCTCGCAGTGAAGAACTCGTACTCGTCGGCAATGACCTCGCTGCTCGCGTTGTTCATCCTTATCTCGAAGTTCAGAAGGTCTGTAAGCGGCACCGCGCCAGCCTCATACTTGATTTTCGTCTCATCGTAGAGCTGCTTGTTGAAAACCTCGTCAGCCTTGGATATGCGGATCTTGTCCTTCGCAAGGATGATGTTGTTGTAAGATACCCTGACAGACTCCATCAGCAGCCTCAATGAATCCCTGTTCAGCGCCTCGGCCTCAGACTCCTCGTGCTTGGCGGCAAGCATGTTCATCGTCCTTATCAGACCGTCGAAGATGAGCCATCTGCCGGTTATCCCGCTGGTCTTGGTGGTGTACCTCCTGCTGTTGTTTCCCCTGCCTCCCTGGGACATCGAGGTCTCCTTGCTCTCGTACATGCTGTAGTCTGCTGTGATCGTAGGGAGGTATGGGGCTAGAGATTGATAGAACCGTGCTGAAGCGGCGGCCATGGAGTGGCGCGTGGCGATGTAGTCGGGATTATTATGCTTTGCGATCTGCTTTGCCATGTCGAGGGAAAGCTGCGTGCAGTCATCGGGAAGTGCTCTTTGGTCTTTTCTGGAGGTGCCGGTGTAGCTTGTGCCGTATATTCCTTCCGGCAGCGGGTCGGGAGTGTAGCAGCCTTGCACAGACAGCAATGCCATTGCTGCGGAAAGGCTGGACAATGTTCGTGGTGATTTCAATTTTAAAATTAGCTTGGACATAATTCTATCCGTTCCGATTTAACATAATTTTTCAACATCCGCCCTGCGTCGAGCGGAAAACATGCTTAAAATACACTTGAGGGCATCAAAGGCAAGCATGCATTCTGAAAAAACGGTTTTTTGGGTTTTGA
>CAZANS010000176.1:0-5398 GCA_964486565.1 uncultured Victivallales bacterium | reverse complement strand
CCTGAGTTCGCCATGGACATCTACTCCTCCGTACTAGGGCAGGGGGAGGTTGCAATCGGGAACATCGTCGGTGCGAACATATCAAACATTTGCCTGACACTCGGGCTCGTCGCCGTGCTCGCAGGCTCAATGCCCATAAGCAGGACTATTCTCAGGCGGGACGCCGCCATACTCGTGGTTGTCACATGCATCTTCCTCGTGCTGTGCCTCAGAGGCGGCGCCATGCCGGTGCTCGGGCGCATTGACGGTATGATCCTGCTGGGTATGTTCGTCGTATATATGGCCTTCCTTGTAGGTGGCCGCGGCGAGAGCATAGCCGATGCCGGCGCTGAAGCGGAGGACAGCAAGGCCGAGGCCTTCAGCTCGCCCGCCATGGCCGCGCTTTTCCTCTGCGCAGGCGTGACGATGGTGCTCGTCGGCGCGAAGTGCGTGGTTGACAACATCGTCTGGGCCGCCGAGCAGTTCAAGCTCGACAAGACCCTTGTCTCCGCAGTGGCGATAGCCTTCGGCACCACCATGCCGGAAATGAGCGTGACAATAAAATGCTTCATCAGCAAGAAACAGGACATCGCCCTCGGCAACATCATCGGAAGCTGCATCTTCAACATGTTGTGCATCCTCGGTATATGCAGCATGATAAGCCCGATATCAGTGAGCCCGCATCTGGTCAACATGCTTCTCCCCATGCTGCTCTGCGTGTCGGCGATGCTTTTCGTGTTCATGCGCAGCGGCTGGCGCCTCACACGGGCTGAGGGGATAACCCTTCTCGCGGCCTACGTGTTCTTCCTGGCCTACAATATATTCTATATGCGCGCAGCATAGCGAAGGCTCCTCGCCAGCCTGAATGCATGAACCTAAATAAAGCAGTTGCCGCAGTGTGCCGTGGATCTATTCTTATAAGGTGAAAGCTAAGTTAGTCTTAAAGCTTTGTATACAAATATGTTAACTGCCATTTTTGAGATTTAACTGCTTCATTTAGGATGAAGTGCTTTTGCAATTGCCTGCAAAGGATGAGGGAGATTTTTCGCGTCCTCCCGTGCCTTCCCTTGTTTCCTCTTTGTGGACCTACTCCCTTTTTTGCGAAGTTCGCAAATTGAAGAGCCAATCTTGCAACTGGCTCATGAGTCGTTGTTTTGGTCAATCAACATCATCGGCGCGGAGTATTTTCTCGATTTCGAGTGATGCGAGTTCCTTGCCCGGATCCTCGTCGCTGTGTACAGATATTTTTAGTTTGACGAAGCGCCACTGTCCGGACTGGTACTCGACTTCCGGCGGGAGGTCGGGTTGCTGGACCTGGCATCTCGAGTGGTATCCGGGGAATGGGAAGAACTCTTGGGGTATGCTTTCGCGTGGTCCGGCGAGGAGGTAGTACTCCGATGCATGGGAAAGCATGTGGTTGTTCTCCCATCTGTCCGAGGCCTTCCTCAGGCGCTCGGCGGCGTTTGCGCAGATCCCGAGCAGGCCCACGAGGCTCATCGAAAGAATTGCCACGGCGACGAGCACCTCGACGAGGGTGAATTTAGTCTTCATCAGTGATGTTCTCGTTGTGTATTGTCCCGGCGAGGTGTGACACACGTATTGTGCGTTTGAGGTTTTTCAGAGCCACGGTCATTGGCGTGCCGGCTGCCGTGCCGTCTGGGAAGAAGAGATACCGCAAGCTGCCTTCTTGGGTGCCTGGGAACTCGACCTCCATCTGGCTGTCGAGCTTCAGCGTGTCGGTTTGTGTATGTGGCATGTCGGCGGGATTGTGTCCGTGGTCAATTGGATTCTCCGGCATGTCGCCGTCGGTTTTGTCTGCGATGTAGAAGAGATTCCTGTCAGGGTCGAAGTGCAATGCCCGTGCCCTTCCCCTGAGAGATGCCTGTGACTGCGCAGTCAGCATCAGTCGCTCGATTGATAAAGCAGTGTTTGAGAGCAGCACGGAGGAGGGGGACCTGAGCATGTATGCGAGGGCGCCGCCTGTTATGATCGTGGCGATGGCAAGTGCCACCAGCGTCTCGACGAGAGTGAACCGTCTGCCCGCAGCCCCATATTTATGTTCAAGTCGTCCCATGTGTTTTCTTCTGGCATCCTCCTCCTGCGTGGCTAGTTCGTGATGTCCTCGGCCTGTTTTTCGCCTCCCGGCGCGCCGTCGCTGCCGTAGGACATGATCTTGTACCCGCTGACATGATCCGCCGTGACTTGGTATATGTACTCGTTGCCCCAGGGATCCTTCGGGATCTCGTTTTTGTTAAGATACGGTCCGTCCCAGGTTTTGTCCCCGGGATTGCGTATCAGCTCCTCCATATCCCTCGGGATCCTGCCGGTGTCAATACGGAAATTCGTTATCGCAGTCTCGAAACTCTGTACCTGAAGCTTTGCCGCAGCCTGTTGCCCTCTGCCCAGAGACTTCGCCGCGAAGGGGATGGCGATGCCCGCAAGGAGCAGGATTATCCCGACGACAATCATGATCTCCATCAGAGTGAAGTGCCCGACAACCCTATATCCAGTCCTTGAAAATCTCATTCTCCCTCCATATATTATGTGTTTTATATTTGCGAATTACTTTCCGGTCATAACTCGTTAAGCTCTAGCAATGCGAGGAAAATCGAAGCCACCACACCGAAAACTACAACCGAGAGTATTAATATTACCGCAGGCTCGAAAAGTGCAAGTAGCCTTTTTATGCGGTATTTCAGCTCAGTCTCGTAGTACGACGCCGTCTCGTTCAGCATCTCCCCCATGTTCCCGGTCTCCTCGCCGATGCTCAGCATCTGCACCACAGTCCTCGAAATAAAGGGGCTTTTCGCGAGGGCTGCTGAAAGCTTTGCCCCGCCGCGAAGCTCGGTGTTCACTCCCGCCAGTGTGTCCCTTATGCGGCGGTTCTGGATCACCTTCTCGGATATCACCACGGAGTTTAATATCGGCACGTAGCTCTGCAGCAGCACTGCCATCGTACGGATGAATCTGGCGATCTCGACAGTCTTGATGATAGAGCCCATGAGGGGGATGTCCAGCACTGTCCTGTCCCACCAGTCCTTCGCCGGACCGCCCTTCCTTATCTGCGTCACAAGATACGCGATCCCTGCGAGCGCGAGCAATGCGATTATAATCGAGACGGGATGTGCCACAATGTTGCTCAGGCCGAGCATCATTCTCGTGGGTGTGGGAAGCTCCTTGCCCATGTCCATGAATATCTTGGTGAACTTAGGAATGAAGAACGTGAAGAGCATGATGATCACCCCGGCGGTGACCGCCAATATCACAACTGGATATATCATGCTGGTTATGAGGAAGTTCTTCATCTCCTTCCTCTCGTTCAGGAAGGTCTGTAGCTCGACCATTACCTTTGTCAGCGCGCCGGACTCCTCACCGGCCTCCACCATGTTCGCATACACCGGAGGGAAAAGATTCCCTCGGTCGCGGATCATCGCAGAGAACTTTTTCCCCTCATGCAGCCCCCTGCGCAGATTCACGACAAGATCCCGCGTCGCCTCGTCCTCGCTCGTCTCGGACAATATAAAAAGCGCCTTCTCAAGCTGTATCTGAGCCTTCAACAAGGGGATAAGGCGGTTGGTGAACTCCGCCGCGTCGAAGGATTTGCCTCCCCGCATAAATGACATCATGCCGCCTTCGCGGTTGTCCACCCTGCCCATATAGCTTATCGGCGTGAGCCCTCGCCCCCGGAGCCTCGACAGCGAGTCGTCCTGGCTGTCTCCCTCGATCAGTATCTCGAGAGTCTTGCCCCCTTTCGAGTCTATGGCTTTGTACTTAAAGAGCGGCATGCACTGATATCCCCGCTACCTCCGCCTCGGTCGTGATTCCCAGAGCGACCTTCCTCATGCCGTCCTCGATCAGAGGTCTCATCCCGGCCTTGACGGCAGCCTCTGCGATCGTTGATGCATCCGCCCCGGCATTGATGCAATCGCGTATCTTGTCGTCCACAACCATAAGTTCGAATATGGCTGTCCGGCCCTTGAAGCCTCGCCCATGGCATGTCTTGCATCTCTTCGACTCCTGTCCGTCAAGGTAACCTTTTCCGTGGCATGCGGGGCATATCCGTCTGACAAGCCTCTGCGAAAGCACGCCCGAGAGGGACGATGACACCAGGAAGTTCTCGATTCCCATGTCTAGGAGGCGGCTCACCGCGCCGGGAGCGTCGTTGGTGTGCAGCGTGCTGAAAACCAGATGACCGGTCAGCGCCGCATGGATTGCGATCTCCGCTGTCTCCCTGTCGCGGATCTCGCCGACCAGAATTATGTCGGGATCCTGTCGTACGATGTGCCTCAACCCGCTGGCGAAGTCCAGCCCGATCTTCGGGTTGACCTGGATCTGCTGTATCCCCGCCGTCCGGTACTCCACAGGATCCTCGATCGTGATGATCTTCTTCTCGGAGCTGTTTATCTTGGATATGACGCTGTACAGGGTTGTTGACTTGCCGCTGCCGGTAGGGCCTACTACAAGGATTATCCCATGCGGAAGAGTGATCAGACGCTCGAACTTGTTGCGCATCTCCTTGCCCATCCCGATGTTCTCCAAAGTGAAATCCACTATGTCCTTACGCAGTATCCTCAGGACTATGCTCTCCCCGTTCATCGTGGGGATGGTGCTCACCCTTATGTCTATCACCACCTTTCCCGTCTGTATGTCTGTCCTGCCGTCCTGCGGCAGACGCCTCTCGGCGATGTTGAGGCCGCCGAGGAGTTTTATCCTGGAGGCTATGGCAGGGTACAGCGAGAGCGAGGGTGTCATCGTCTCATATAGCTTGCCGTCTATTCGGAATCTGATCGAGAGTTTTTTCTCGTCAGGCTCGACGTGTATGTCGCTGGCCTCCATCTCCACGGCACGCGAGAACATCTCGTTGACCATGCGCACGATCTTGGCCTCGCTGGCCAGCGAAAGCAACGCCTCCTCGCTCTCAATGTCACCTATCTCGATGCCAGTGTCGGAATCGTCCGGCGCCTGGTCAAGATACACAGAATGTATCAGCCGGTCTATAAAGCTCCTTCTGGCAATGACGAAATTGATCTGGTAATGGTAGAGTTTGTCGAACATGTACCTGAGGTCCGTCATCCCGTAGGGGTCGGAGACCGCAAGTTTCATCTTGTTATCGGCTGTCTCGCACGGCAGGCAGCTCCAGTAACTGAGGAAGTCCACCGTGACACCGGTTATGGGCTCGGGCGCCGAGAAGTCGTCCTCTTCCAAGACGGGCAGTCTCGTTGCTTTCGAGTATGCTGCAAGGAGGTTGGCCTCCGAGAAGACACCCCTGCCGCATAGATCCAGATCAAGAAGCTTTCTGTTCGGAAAGGTTTTCAGCCTCTCAGTGTACTCTGGATACAGCTTCAGAAGCTCCTCGTCGAGCTCCCCTAGGAAGTCATGTCTGTTCCCCGGTGTCGCCTTTTTCATCTTTGCTTCTGAT
>CAZANS010000175.1:0-5408 GCA_964486565.1 uncultured Victivallales bacterium | reverse complement strand
AAGTGGCAAAGTGGCAAAGTGGCAAAGTGGCAAAGTGGCAAAGTGGCAAAGTGGCAAAGTGGCTCGGCTTCGCCAAGGCTACGCCACAGCAGGCAGGTGGTGGGGTTTCGATAGTATCGATATTTTTGATATTTTCGACACTGTCGAGTCTGTCGTTGCCTTGCGCCGCCTCATGGATGTAAGGGAGAACAGGGGAGAACAGGGACGGAGTATTGTTTCCCCTCTAATCTTTCGCCTTAGCCTATAGCCGTGAACTGTGAACTGGTGTCAGGTGGATTGACGTTTTATTGGTTTCATTCGGATTTTGAAATTGGCTCTAGAGCTTCGGATTTCGCTTTCTGCCGTTTACGCTTCCGTAGTTGTTTCCATTTTTAAGCCGAATTTGCCTTGTGCCCAAGACGTTAAAATCCTTGTTTTTTCACCGAATCTCCATGCGCATGGGTGATCGAATGATATAATATCAAATTGTATCGGGGAATCCAAGCGATCAGCGGGTTATGAAGTGGGAGGATACCCCTGCCACCTTCCGAATCGTCTCGCCGGTGGACTCCCTGCCCTCGAGACCGCCGGCCCTAAAAATAATAAGGGATTCACGTTTGAAAAGCGCGTCAGACAATGTATTTTCCATATTTTGGCCTTTTTTTTAGGCTGAAGCAACATTTTTTTTTGGAATTACATGCATTCTGATGAATGACATGTGGAGTTGAGCACGGGTGCGATGATCCTGAGGCTCGGTATCATGATAGTTGCCAGCACGGGTGTTGGGATATTTGGAGCCGCGACTGTTCTCACCGGGTCTCAGGCTGTGGCCTGCTCGGTATTCCTTGGGATAATAATTGGGACGCTTTTTTTCTGGAACTTCCGTCTGGCGATAGCATTTATAGGGATTGCGGTTTTGATATTCACCAAGTCGTTGGACAAGGACAGCCTCGTGGAGTCCGCGGAGCTTCCGGTGATACTCTTCCTTGTCGGGATGATGGTGATAGTCGGAGCCTTGAGGGACATGGGGTTCTTCACCTGGATTGTCCAGCTCATAGTCTCCATGCCGAACATAAGCGGCAGGAGGTTCATCGCAGTGACGGCGATCGCCTCGGCGCTGCTGGCATGCGCGGTGGACGAGGTGACTTCGATCATATTCATCTCGACGCTGATTTTCCAGGTCTGCGACCGCCTGAAGCTCAACCCGGCGCCCTATATCATTATCTGTGTGCTATGCACGAATGTGGGCAGTGCGGGCACTATGATGGGGAATCCCGTCGGCATCTATATCGGGACTAAGGCGCATTTCAGTTTCGGGGATTTCATGATGTGGTCTTTCCCTGTGATGCTGGTTGCTCTTTTGCTTACCACCGCTCTGACGATGTACTACTATCGGCGCGAACTTCGCGAGTTCGACGATAAGCTCAAGGAGCGGATGTCGCGCAACCTGAGCCTGATGCCGCGTGTTAAAGTTCCCTACAAGCAGGGACTGGCGCTGATGGTGCTGACGGTCCTCTTCATTGCTTCGCATCATCAGCTTGAGAGCTGGCTTGGTTTGAAGGTCAACAGCATACTGATTGTAGCGCCTCTGATCTGCGCGGGAGTGGTTATGATGCTCAGGCGTGACCGTGCCCGGCACTATATTGAGCAAGAGGTTGATTGGTGGACCCTGCTTTTCTTCATGCTTTTGTTTGCTGTTGCGGGCTCGCTGGCGCACACTGAGGTGACGGTGGTGATGGCAAGGCAGTTTGTCAGGGTCTGCGGGACGAGCATGAATGTTCTTGTGCCGACGATCCTCGGGATCACGGCGTTGGGCTCGGCATTCGTTGACAACGTGATATTTGTGGCCGCGTTCTGCCCGGTGGTCGAGGAGCTGGCGCTTAACCCTGAAGTGAAGAGCATGCCCCTGTGGTGGGCTCTGCTTTTCGGGGCCTGCTTCGGCGGCAACATCACCATGATCGGCAGCACCGCCAACATCGTGGCCCTTGGAATGCTTGAGAAACGCTCGAGGACACATATGGGTTTCATGCAGTGGCTGAAGATAGGCCTGTTGTCGTCGTTGCTTGCAGGTGCGGTGGCTTGGGGTGGTATTACCCTTCTTTCAGGATGGATGCCAGATGCCTGGGGTCATTCCGAAGGAGAAGTTCCGTCGGAGCATTCGCAGCAGCCTGATGGCCTTCCTCGGGCGCCGATGGTGAATCACTGATTGCTTTAAAGAGAAGAATCATGTCACACAGGAAGAGGAAAGTCCTTATATATCTCGAGTTCATTATGCTTCTGCCGTTGATCATGCTTGTGCGGATCACCCCGCTGCCGGTATGCTCGTTCATGGCATCCCTGTTGTCGGGGCTGTTTTTTATCCTTGACTTCAAGCATCGCCGTAGGGTGGTAAAGCATCTTGTTTTCACAGGTGTTTGTGCGGATGAGCGGGTGGCTCGCTCCGTGGGCAGGGAGAATTTCAGGCAGTTCGCATTCCTGGCCGTGGAGATCATAAAGGCCAGAAGCATACTCGACGAATCCAATATGATGGATCATCTTGTGATTACCGGCTCTGCCAAGGCAAGGGAGCTGTTCCTCGATAACAACGGCTCGAGCAACGCAATAATCGTCACTGCGCATTACGGCAACTGGGAGATCGCCGGGATGATGTACACCGTATACACTGGCCGGAGACTGCTGACCGTCATGAGGGATTTCGACAACCCCATTATTGGGGGTTTCATCACCAAGCATCGTTCGACTGAAATGCATAGGCTGTGCCCCAAGGAGCACGCCATCAAGGAGTTGATAAAGGCATTGAGGGCAGGGGACTCGGTATGTCTGCTTGCGGATCAGCACGCCAACAGGGATGAGGGAGTCGAGACAATATTTTTTGGCAAGGCTGTCAGGACACACTGGTCGCCGGCATCGCTACACCTCAAGACAGGTGTGCCCATCATGGTCGGTGTTATGAAGCGCGTTGGGATCTGCAATTTTGAGTTTGTCATCTCCGACCCCATAGAGATGAAACCAGGGGCAGACAGAAAAAGCGATATCCGCGAACTTGCCCAGGCATACACCTCGCAGCTGGAATGCCTCATCCGCGAATGCGGTGTTGAGCAATGGCTTTGGGCTCACCGCAGATGGCTTGACCTCAGGGGGAAAACCGTCAGAGAATAAAAATCCTCGGCGCGGATGTTTATATGAATTTGCGGAGCAAATTCATATTTCTTCGATTTTTTTTGGTTCTGATAACTCGGAAGCCTTGATTGTGAGCGTGTCGGCGTCGAATGATTGTATCTCGAAGAGCCACTTTGACAATTCAATTTCTTTTTTTAGTCGTGTTCTTAGGTTCGGCACTTTTTCCTCGAAATCCCTGTCTCTCTGTGTTTTTTCTTCTGGGGTCTCGTCCTCGTCCTCGGCTCTGTTTTTTGGGAAGTCGGCCATGGCATCGAAGCTGAGGAAGTGCCTTGTCGGGGTTTTGAGGATTTTTATGGTGTATATGAATCCGTCGAAAGTCTTGGCTTTGAGCGATGCGGTCTGAGATATTTCCGGGATTTTCTGGAATGATTTCTGCGACATGACGTCGGTGAATCTGATTTCTGAGAGTGAGTTGGTGGTCTGGCTCATTTTTTGTGGGATGGGCTGCCTGTCGGCGGGCAGGTCTTTGATGGTGTAGGCTCCGTCCTCGGTGTCCTTGAAAATCTCCCATCCCTCATTGACTTCGTCGGCATCCCGGGATATAGACTTGATCCTGGTGACCTTGATGAAATCCTTGTCCAGCCATGCTCGCGGGTCGGGGTCGGCATTTGCCAGCGGGTCGCCCACCAGAAGCGGGTCACCCGAGCCTTCTATCATGATGTAGCGCCCGTTGGGCATCGGCTGCGAGAAAGGGGAGGGGCTGGTCTCGCGTTCGTAATGGACATCGCCGAGGATGAGTGAAAGCAGCTCCGAGCCGTCATTGGTGTAGAGCTTCAGCATTGTCCCGGTGTTCTCTTCCTCCTCGATACCCGTCGGGACAAGCAGCCTCACACTGCCGAAGGCATCTGGGTTCATGCGAGGCCTCTGCGCCACGTATATATCCTTGAGCCTGAGCATGAAATCCCTGATTTTTGCAAAATTCGCGGGGAATGAGTCTCTGTTGAAGACGACCCATTTGTCCTCAGCCATGCTCAGCTCAGCCCGGGAGGTGTTGTCGAAAACGGCAACCTTGGCCACCTTGTTGATGTCCAAGTCCTCCAGCATGGTTTTTTTATCGGCGTAATCGCCCTTCTCCCATGCTGAGTCCTCTTTCCAGATCACCGCCAGCGACAGCAGCAGCAGTGCAGCGAATGCGGAGGCCGCGATGATTAGCTGTTTTCTGGTCATCTGGCTGAACTCCTTGATTTTCTGTATGTTGCGATGCCGATGCCGAATAAGAATACAGCGGCTGGCATCACGGCGATATTGAACCATTTGAGTGAGTTTTCGAGTGCGTCTACTTTTTTTCGGAACTGTTTTTGAATATCCTTGATTTCTTTTCTGATCAGGATTTGCTGGTCCCGGAACTTTTGCATCTCGGCTTGCTGCTCGGCGGAGAGGAACTTAGTCCTTTCGGTGTCGGTACGCTGCTTTTGCATTTCGTTCAGCCTCTGCTCGGTGTCCTTCAACTGTGACTCCAGCCTGAGTATTTTTTGTTTGAACTCCTCCTCTGCCTCCGCCTGGATTTTTCTGACTCTCTCGAAGGGGCGTCTGACCACTGGGCGGCAACGAATGCCGATCATCTCGCTGTCGCCGCAGAAGGCATCGGCGATGTTGTTGGCAAAACTGAGGTTGTCGTTCAACGCGATGGTTATCTTCTGGTTGAAAATTTGCTGCACCTGCACACATATCTCGTCGTAGAGCATGTCTGAATCGCCGACGAGCACCACAGCGGAATCCCTGAGTCCCTCCTTGATGTGAGTGGATATGTCGTCGGCCTTAGCGTCTTCAGGCATATCTTCGTTTTCTGATTTTTTTGACGGGTCGCCTTCCGGGAAGGCGGTCTTGAATTTGCCAGTGAGCCTGACGGCAAGATTGTAGGTGTTGGCGTCGGCCTTGAATTCCCGGAAAGACATGTGCGGGTCGTTTGCCATTAGTGCGGCCAGTTTGCAACTGTCCTCTGTGGTCTTGAGCAAAGTCTCCATCTTGAGGTTTCCCGGCGGCTCGCCGGAGAAGGCACCCGCGAACACCATCGTCAGAATATTGAGCTGCGATGTGGTGACATCAGAATCGTCTATGCCCTCCTTGCCGATGTCCAGCACGGTTAGGTAGTTCATCTCCTGTGTCTGGGTCTTGATTTTTCTGGCGTAGACTGCATCGGCGACGACCATCTGTTGGTCGAATGTCAGGCCCCAGGCCTTGAGCAGCCTGTCGAGGGAGGATGATGTCAACCCCTTGCCTCCTGCCCCGGGCTTCTCGAGGGTAGACGT
>CAZANS010000174.1:0-5413 GCA_964486565.1 uncultured Victivallales bacterium | reverse complement strand
TGAAGTTGTTTTTCCAAGGAAGGCCGATGTATGACGAGCTATCCTCGGTTTACCAGCCTTTTTTCTATGTATACAACTGGTTTATGTTCAGGTTTTTTGGTGTACCCTTGGGACATGAGGGGATGCGTTTTTTGAATATTTGCCTTTGGGTTGCCGGTGCATTTGTCAACGGGTTGATAGTTTTTCGACTGACACGGTCACGCATACTGGGACTTTTGGCGATGTTGGTCAGTGTTTGGTGCTTCAACTGTTTTGCCAGCGAGTCAGGGCATCCGCAACTGCCAATATACTTGTGTACATCCGGCATGATTTTATGGTGCCTTGAGTCAAGAAGGCTTCCCTGGCATCTGCTGGCTTTCGGGGTTGGAGTGTTTGCCTGCATGATTCTAATGATGAAGATAAACGTTGGCGTGTTTGTGATACTGCCCCTTTCGTTCGTCATGGCTATGTCAATGCGAGGATTTTTCCCCAGTGTGCTGAAGCTTTTATGTGGTGTCTGCATGACCCTTATGCCGGCGGTGCTGCTGTATCCTCGAATAAGGGACATCGACCTCTGCCTGCCAGTCATTGTAATGCTGGCGAGTGTATGTTTTCTTTTGTTGGGGCCTTTTCTGTCGGGGCGTTTTCGACTGGTGCCTCATCTTATGGCTGGGGCTGTAGTTGTTATGTTCTTGCAGTTGATCATGATAGCCGGAGATTCGGCTGTGCCCCCGGAGCTGTACTCATGCATCCTCCTGACTCTGCCGGTTGGTGCGTTTTTGACGGTCGCACGCTATGTGAGACCTGAGCTGAGTTTTGGCATCTGCCATCTACTCTGGGGGGTTGCCGGCGGTTTGTTGGTGATTGTCTCTAGCTGCGTTTTCATGTTTATTCAGGGGACATCTCTGATGGGATTGGTCGGGAGTCTTTTTCTTAGCCCCTTGGGCTTTGCGCGGTCTGGTTTCTATATACCTTTTCGGGGCAACGCGCTTGGTGCCTTTCTTGCTCTGGGCGGATGCGTGGGGGTGTATGTGTGGCTTTGGTGCCGAGACAGGCCTTGGAGCGAAAAGCGCGGGGAATACTTTTCTGCAAGCGCCAAGATGCTTTTCGGGGCGCTTGTCATGGTTGATTTTCTGGATTTCGACCTGTATCCTGTTTTTGACTGGCTGCCGCATTTCTGGATGCTTCCTTTTGCATGGCTTTTGCTTACCGGCATGCGGCATAATGTGTATTTCCCGGCCTGTCTCATTCGGCTGTTGCTGGTTGCCTTGGCGCTGACTCAGGCGCTTATAGCCTACCTGTCGCGGGCAGCCAGCAGATGCAAGCTTCAATTCTAATGCTTCCAATCGCGCTACTGTGTCTACACGACGGTCTGTGTGTTTTTTCTCCCTTGCTTCCAGGGTACTGTCGTCTTGTGGGATTTCCGCCCTATTTGCGTATTAGCGCGGGGAGTGTGGTTTGCCTTTGCATGTTCCTTCCATATATCCGGATTCTTTTTTTTGGTTTTTACTATTACTCATCCCTGACTTCTTTGAATTTGCCTGGGACGGGCAGGATAAGGCTGCCTGAAGAGCAGGCGGTGTTCTACCGTGAACTTTGCGCTGTGCTTTCCCGGCCTGAAATACCAGTGTTCGTGTGTGTGCCGGGTTTTTCCAGCATGCATGTCTGGACTGGCAAGGATCCTTTGCGGGAATTGGGGGTCAATGGCTGGTTATGGGTTCTTGATGAGGATGAGCAGGAGCGAGTATGGAAGGCGATTTGTGAGTATCCTGATATTGTTATAGTCAGGAACCGACACCTCATCGGCTTCTACTCTTCCGGCACCTCTGTTAACGACAGCCCGTTGATGCGTAGAGTTGACCATTATTTCACTCCGGTGGCGGTGGGGCAGGGGTATGAGCTGCTGGTCAGACGGTAAGTGAGTCCAAGGCGATCCAGTAGCGCGCGACAGAGAGTACTTTGGCCGCGTCGCCATCGCTGAATGAGCTCAAAACGTCCTGATCAATGCCGGATGCTTTGCCGACCCATTCCAGGATGTCAGTTAGTCCAGTGTGCCGACGTCCCGCGCCGGCTACGATCCTGTCGCCTTTGCGCTTTTTCGGTCGGGTGGGGGTCAATTCCCGCTCCCCGGGCTTGATTTTGCCCTTGAGCTTCTGGCTTACGGTATAGCTTTGTTGGCTCTTTTCATCATAGAGCCAATTTCAAAACTCCCCGAGGCACGCAAACACACGGCCATTGGGGCAATGGGCCTCCCAAATACAGGCGCGAACCACTGGGGGGGGACGAAGCGTATGGAAGTGAGCTACTCCCCTTGCCTTCGCTGCGATTCCGGCTATGTTACCATCTCCGGCGGAGGGTGCCTTGCATTGGAAAACTCCAGCGAGGGTGTCGCCGGGAAACAAAGGCAAGACTATGATTTAAAGGGCATGGCGATGCAGGAGATAATGAAGATGTTCACGGAGGCCTACGGCAAGGTGCCGGCGGTCGTCGCGCGCGCGCCGGGAAGGCTTGAGATACTTGGCAACCATACCGACTACAACGAGGGCTTCGTGCTGAGCGCGGCGGTGGACAAGGCCACCGAGTTCGCTCTGTCGCCTGTTGAGGGCAGGGATTGCGAGATTCGCGACTTCCGCGACGGCAGCGTGAGGAATTTCAACCTCGACTCGATTGACCAGCCCATCCCAGGGGACTGGGCCAACTACGTCAAGGGCATGATCTGCGAGATTCGCAAAAGAGGCCATGACGTCGGTGGCTTCAACGCGGCGATACTAAGCACCATACCGCTTTCCGCCGGCATGAGCAGCTCGGCGGCACTCGAGATTTCCGCGGGATTCGCATTCGCCAAGGTCTTCGGGATTGAACTGCCGAAGGAGGAATGGGCACGTGTGGGGCAAGGCGTGGAGAACAACTACATGGGGCTCAAAAGCGGGCTGCTGGACCAGTTCAGCTCGATCTTCGGGCAGAAGGATTCGCTGATTTTCTGCGATTTTCGCAGTGTCTCGGTGGAACGCACGGTGAAAATGCCTGAGGGGTATTCCTTCGTAGTGGCAAACTCCAATGTCAAGCACAATCTGGTTGACTCCGAGTACAACATCAGGCGCCAGAGCTGCGAGAGGGCTGCCGGGATACTCGCTGGAATGCATCCCGAAGTCAAGACCCTGCGCGATGTAGGCACCGCCATGCTCGAGGATTCCAAAGGCTCACTCGACTACGACGACTACCTCAAGGCCCTGCATGTCGTCGGTGAGGACGAAAGGGTGCTCCAGGCGGTCGTTTTGCTCGAGAAAGGCGATGTCCAAGGCTTCGGAAGCCTTCTCTACGAGTCGCAGGAAAGCTCGAGGGTGAACTTCGCGAACAGTTGCCGCGAGATTGACTGTCTGATCGAGCTTTCCAGATCCGTGCCCTGCTGCATCGGCGCCAGGCTCAGCGGAGGAGGTTTCGGAGGAATCACAATCCACCTGGTCAAGGACAGCGACATCGAGCAGTACCGCGCCAGGCTCGAGACCGCATACAAGCTCCAGACCGGCCTGGAGACCGCCACACTGTCATGCTCGACCGGCAGCGGTGCAGAGGTGGTCCATGCCTCCTAGAACCCTGCCGGACTTTGTCTCGGCAACAAGCTTGCTAGAAAATATATTTCAGAGAAAACTTGAATCGTTCAGGTTGCTATAAGAGGATATCAAAAGATATGAACAGAAACATTCCCGACAACGTCGTCGAGCAGATCCGGCACAGGGCGGACATCGCCGACGTCATCGGAGCCTACCTACAGCTCCACAGGGCCGGTTCGGGAGGTAGCTACAAGGCCCTCTGCCCATTCCACAACGAGAAGACCCCATCCTTCAACGTGAACACCCAGAAACAGATATTTCACTGTTTCGGCTGCGGGAAGGGCGGCGATGTATTCAGGTTCATCATGGACAAGGAGGGTGTGGACTTCCCCGGCGCGATACATATCCTCGCCGACAAATACGGCATCACCATACCCGAGCCAGAGCAAAGCCACTCAAGGAACACCCAGCAAAATGACAGGCAATCCTCGCCGAAAGTCTCGAAGGACCGCCTATACAAACTCAACGAGGAACTCGCCGCATTCTTCGAGGAAAACCTCGAGTCACACCCTGAGTCGCTGGTGGGGTTGTACCTGAAGCAGCGCATGCTCACCCCGGAGGTGATAAAGAACTTCCGCATCGGCGCAGCCCCCGACGGTTGGACAGCGACGCTGGACCATTTCCTGCCCAAGGGGTACACGGAGGCCGAGATGGTCGAGTCCGGGGCGGCGATTAAAAAAGAAGACTCCAACAGGCTCTACGACCGATTCAGAAACCGCCTCGTATTCCCCATCTGGGACGAGCTGGGCAGGATCGTCGGATTCAGCGCCAGGACGGTTGAGAATGACCATCAAGGGGCAAAGTACGTCAACAGCCCAGAGACTGTCATCTTCAACAAGCGCCGCCTGCTCTACGCGCTACCGTTCGCAAGGATACCCATGAGGGAACACGACTGCGCGATACTCTGCGAGGGGCAGCTCGACGTGATTGCATTCCACAGGGCCGGGTTCACAAACGCAGTCGCGCCCCAGGGCACCGCGTTCACCGACGAGCAGGCAAGGATTCTCGCCAAGCATGCCGGGAAGGTCGTCCTGGCGTTCGACCCCGACGAGGCTGGCGAGAAGGCTGTCTTGAGGGCGATTGAGATAATGCTCCCGGTGGGGCTGGAGGTCAAGGTCGCCTCGCTTCCCGAAGGCTCCGACCCGGACAGCCTGCTCAAGACCGAAGGCCCAGCCGCGCTCACGAAAATAATTGACAAGTCCCTAGACTTCTTCGACTTCTTGGTGGCAAAACTTCTCAAACAGTTCGATGCCGCAACCCCATCGGGAAAGGCGGGCGTCGCCGAAAACATCATGCAGTTCCTCTCGAAAATAAACAACAACGTACTGCGCGCATCATACTCGTCAACACTGGCACAGATACTCCAGGTCCCCGAGAACACCGTCTTCGCGGAGATAAAACGCCACAGGAGGATATCGCAAGCGCGTTCGGCAGCAGGCACACACACACAGCCGGATCTTCCTCCAGCGCAATCCACGAAACCCGCGCAGAACGCGATCGCGAGGGCATCCGCCAGCAACGCTGATGCGGCGGCCATAAGCAACGCCGAGGAAACCCTGCTCAAACTGGCAATCGAGCACGGAACCGTTGCAATGAGGCTTGCCGAGGATCTCCCGGGGGACATGATCAGCGACTCACCTGTCGGCAGGGCACTCAACTCCGCAATCGCAATGACCATCAACGGGGAATTCGAGGGTATTCAGAAATCCCTGCTCTACGGGAGCTCTGGGAAGGATATCCCGGACATCACCCACGCCATCGCGCTCCCGTTGCAGATGCCAGAGGACCCCGAGGCAGCACAGCAGTTCATACAGAAGGCCACT